>JBAQYK010000281.1:0-6168 GCA_049299995.1 Candidatus Methanoperedens sp. | reverse complement strand
TCGTAATATGTTTTTTTAACCATGGGCTATTAATATTGCTTTGTTTCGGTTTCGTGTCTATAGTGCGTTCTTGTTCTAGGCTCCAGAGAATAAGGCATAGGGCTTAAATGCTTCGATACATAGACCCAGTTGAATTGTTCAAGGATACAGAGGTTTTTGAATAATTGTTTGGTGACTTATAATTTGAGAGGATGGGGAAGAGAAATCAACATTAAGCTTCCCCATATTGTATCAAACGCCATTGCCAAATATAAGCCTGTGGAATGCGGGGTGAAAGTATTCAATATAAGTGTATCTTGAAATCGTTACACAGGAGTTTTTATTATCGCTCCCATTTTTACAGCCTGCTCAACCCACACCATATCCTTCATTACAAGCAGTATTTTATCCCGTAGCGGATAACTCTCTACTGAGTTCTTGAGAAGCTCGCCATATTTCTGGAACTTACCTATTTCCACCGTATAGGGGGCAGCGTCTTCAATTATGTTTGGGTCAAAGCCTTTCCTATCCAGAAGTTTCATTACCTTATTTCTCTCGCCTGCCGTTGCCATTTTAAACCTGTAACTTGCTTTTTCATAATATGGTTCAAGTTCCCTGAATAGTTCAGAGTCATCGAAAAAGTGCTTGAAATAATATGCCTTATTGAGCTTAAAAATGTTGATACAAGGGCGCTTTTCTGTTATATCAATGGTGGGCATGGCTAATTTAATCAATATCAACTGAAGCCACTTGTTCTCTTTTGGGCTTTTTTTTTACTCCGACAGTCTTTGCACCTAATTGGCTCACTGTATCCCTTCTCTTCAAAAAATTCTCGCTCTCCTGCTGTGAAAATGAAATCTTTGTTACAATCTATGCATTTTATCTTTTTATCTTCCATACTTTATCATGCTCCCAATGACGAGATTCCAAGTATTATTTTTTAGATATATTCGAAGAATGACAGGCAGGACATTCAATATAATCTACTGGCAATCCCTTAAACTTATTTCCACAATCTCTACATATACATTCGTATAGTGCTACATCTCTCAAAATATTTATTTTAAATTCGTCTCTGGCACTATTCATATTTTATACTCATTTATTTATATTCTCTCAGACTTTTTACAGAAACTTAAATCTTTCATTTTGTTTATGGAATATTCTATTGGCTTGTATTATTTGACTCTGATGCGATATTGAATATTAGAAAAGATTCAGTAAATTTGTCATTAGAAGGCATTATATCAAAAGAGATTGTATTTTGGAACATGCCCCGCAAGTTCCCTGAAGCAATAAGAAACATGCCTAACCTTAAAGATATGAGAGCGATGGGAATTGAACTGGCTGCAAAAAAGGTTCTTGAAAAGGATTATGAAGAAGCTAAAAGGCTTTTTGCCAGAGTTCTTGAAATAAGTCCGAACGATGCTCATGTATTGTGTCTGCTTGCCAATGTTTTTATCCTTGAAGGAAACTTTAAAAAAGCGGAGGAGTGGCTTGATAAAGCATTGCGAACAAACCCTGATTATCCCTGGGCATCATATCATATGGGTGTTGTTTACCACGAGTTAGGAGAATTCGAGAAATCAATTAAAATGTATGAAAAAGCCCTTGAGCATTTTTCCAATGGTGATAAAGATGAAATTGCCGATACTTACCAGAATCTCGGTTGTTCTCTCTGGGAGGTCAAGAGACGGGAAGAGGCTCTTGAAGCATGGAAGACGTGCTTGAAATATAATCCTAAGCAAAAATACGCAAGAGAGAACCTCAAGGAATTCACAAATGAGTATGCAATGCCTTCATCCCCTATGTTTGATGATTACTATGCATTTACTGATATGAAGAATAAGGAATATTTAGCCAGTAAGGGAAAGGAAGATTTTGATGATATCAAAGAAGCCAACTTCGTTTTACATAAGAGCATGGACGCATGGAATGACAAAATATTGCCCAAATATGGTGCAAAATTAGACCGCATGAAGACGAGGGACAAGGTCAAATTGTTCAAAGATACAAAGATTTTTGATTGAGTGTTGAGGGGATGGGGAAGAGAAGGTAAGCAACATAAAGCCTGTTGCCATATTATCCTCCTTTTCCTTTATTCAATATCGTTATTCTGTGACTGCCGAGCCGCCCTTCCACTGTGCTATCCTGAATATCACGAATTCCGCCGGCTTCACAGGGGCGACACCTATAACGACTATAAGTCTTCCAGTATCGATATCATTCTGGGTCATCGTGGTTATATCGCATTTTACGAAGAAAGCCCCTTCAGGCTTCGTTCCCATAAGGGCTCCGTCTCTCCATACACTCGTAAGGAATTCAGTTATCGTGGCTTTTACTTTTGCCCAGAGTTTTTCGTTATTAGGTTCAAAGACAACCCATTGAGTGGCATTTTCAATCGATTCCTCAAGGAATATGAAAAGCCTTCTCACGTTGACATATTTCCAGAGAGAATCACTTGCCACTGTGCGTGCCCCCCATACCATAATACCCCTGCCAGGGAAATAGCGGATCACGTTGATACCTGATGTATTCAAGACATCTTGTTCTCCCTTGGTAAACGACCTTTCAAGACCTATGGCTCCAGCCACGGTTACATTGGCAGGTGCTTTATGGACTCCCCGTTCACAATCGCTCCTTGCATAAATTCCTGCAACCATGCCGCTTGGAGGGAGATATATTTTTTCCTTTGAGACAGGATCCACTATCTGCAACCATGGATAGTAAAGGGCAGCATGCCCTTTTCTGGATTTGAGGCTCTCACGCTGCTTTTTAATACCATCTATATTCACTTTGGGTTCAGAATCAAGGATGGCAAATCGATAGCGCATCTTTTCACAATGATCTATCATTGCCTGCTGCACGGATTGGCTGGTTTCGCCTGGAATGGCAAGCAAACTTATGCCCGCATATTTCTCAAGTAGGGCAAGACCTGTTGTAGGATCAATGGCTGAAAGATTATCAGTTGAACTCGCCACTCTTACTATGTACGCACGTTTGCCTCCATTTCGGAAAAAGGCATCCACAGCATAACCAAGATATATCCTGGGATTGCTGATAAGACCCCCAAAGGTTGATTCAAACTTGCTCCAGCTATCTACGAAAGTTGGTTCAAGTATTGGACCTTTCCTTGCTACTCCTATAAAGGCAATGGTGCTTGTGCTCACACCCTCGATCGATTTCGGTCCAATTTCGAACTCTTCTACATATACACCCGGTGATAGATACTCTGGCATATTTTAATTCCTAATTATTTATTATTTTGTTCATTTTCAATCCGATTCCCTATTGCTCCAGAACCCTGCATAAACAGGATAATGGTCAGAGACCGCTATTGTGCTTTCATAGTTCAGATTATACGCTGTATCAAACCTGAACACACCTGCTTCCCCTGTGAAATCAGTCTTTGCAGGAGTTGATATTATGATCCTGTCATAAGTGCAGTCGGTTGACTTTGTTGTGGTATCAATGCTGTTATTGATAACCCAATAATAATCACTGCTTCTCAGTGGCGACTGACCGTTTTCATTGAAATATGTGCAATCTGCGTTCAGGTCTCCCATTACTATGAAATCACCTTCTCCCTGATACCTGCTCTTGGCATCTTCAACCACTTTTGGCAGGTCATTAATCTCTTGAGCAGCTGTATCCGGGTCGGTGTGGATTGTAATCAGCACAAAGTCAAAGTTGCCGTTCTTGACCTTAAAATTCGCCACATAGGGTTCTCTCTGGAAAAGGTCATTGGAGTCAGGATACGTGTAAGGACTTCCTATTAGCTGTATTGTCTGCGTATTGTAGAGATAGGCATACTGCTCCTTGCTCACAGTCCTGCCGAGGCGTTCACCAACAACGTAATCATATTGCGCAGTTCCCATAGAATTTACAGCGTCCCTGAGTTTTGGTAAGGCTGTCTGTGATGAGTCCCGAATCTCTTGAACCGCTATAACATCATAATTCCTGATAATCTTCGACAGCACACCCATAACCTCTGGCTTGCCTGCCTTTGTAGTGCCGAATACCTGAAGGTTAAAAGCTGCCAGTTTAATTGTGCCATCTGGAGTTGTGACCGTAACAGTGGGTGTTGGTTCTGGTGTTCCTGTTATTGATGGGGTTGTGACGGTTATGACTGGTGTAGTGGCTGTTGATTCTGCTGTTCCTGTTATAGATGGAGTTGTTTCGGGTACAGCCGGTTTCTTACTTGTATCGATACAACCGACGGCAAGGAATAATAATAGAATAAGAACCACAAATTTCAAACTCTTATACCGCTTCCTCAAAGTCCACCTTCTATATTGGTAATGAGCTTAATTTATAAAAAGCTAATTCTTTAAACTCTTCTCGATTTCTATATCTCGGATAGCTATTTCATGTACCTTGCTGAACTGGCTTCTCCTTTCATTCCTTGTATGCTCGGAAGCTCTCTGTGCAAGACCGCTCCAGAATAAATCCATATTAGTCACCTCAATCAGAAATAACTCAATAAGTATATAGGGGGAATCCAAGCGGTGTGAAAGTGTTTCTTGGTTGGCATGATTCTGTAGGAAGACCTGTTACTCTGAATAATTGGCTGTGGCTTTGGAAACCACCGTAGTATCAACGCTGTCTGTTACAGAAAAGTTCATATCCTGATAAACATATTATTCATGACCTTAAAGTGTCAGGAGGCGAACAAGCTCATGTCCAATAAGGCGAAAAAGAAACCCGCGGAAAAAACAAAGCCTGCGCCCAAGAAACGATAAGTTAAGTTGACTTTTCATTTTTTTATCATTAGGCATATCTTGAATTGCAGTTTCATGTACTATTCTGAACTGGCTTCTCCGTTCAATTCTTGTATTCTCAGAAGCGCGCTGGATAAGACCGCCCATAACCAAAGCCTGTTCAACCCATGAAAGGTCTTTCATTACAAGCACTATTTTATCACGCAGGAGTTGCATCTTGGCATAGAAATGCCACTAATATTCAGTGATGAAGACCTGATGTATCTCGACAAAGAGCAAGACAATCAATTGCTTTCTATAAGACATGCAATAGACGCTATGAAAGCAAAATGCGATGCGTCATTTTGTAAAAAATGCGGTCACATGATGCAATATTTCACAGTTGGAAATGCAAAGCTTCTTCAGTGTATTTTCTGTGGGAATCGAATCGCTGAAATGATAAAGAGCGATTAGTTCTGTGTATGGCTGTTTCCTTATCACAACATTAAAATAATGCCTAATATATTATACGAGTATATGAAAGCCATTGACATTCGACAGCTTGACGAGAATGATGAAGAAATCGCAGATGCTCTTATTTCTTTGGGCATGAACAGAAATGTTGCAAGAACGCTGGCTTATCTTCAAAATGTGGATGAAGTTACATCGGTAAAGCTAGAGAGGGGTGCTGGGCTGCATCAGCCCGAAGTAAGCATAGTTATGAAGCAGTTAAAGGAACGTAACTGGATAACTGAACGAGAAGAAAAGAAAACGCTTGGCAAAGGCAGGCCGAATAAGATATACTCGCTTAAAATTGGGTTTGATAAGATTGTCGCACAGCTTGAAAAACAGCAGAAGAAAGCGGTTGACGAGGCACAGGAAAAGATTGAGCGATTAAAAGAACTGAGAAAATAGTAAACCCCTGGAAGCATACCTTTTTATCCTACCAAAACAGTAGAGTATATTAAAATATCCTACTAAAATAGGTGAATAATATGCCAATGCGGGTAATGCGGCAAACGGTTTATGATAGGCTCTGGCTCAGCTTCCATAAAGATTTCTTCAGGTTCGAGGATGCAGTGAGCATGATTTATCCGGAAACCAAAAAATTCACGCAAAAACAATTGAAATATGTGTCAAAGCTCCTGAACGAAATAGAGGACAATGGCTATGCCGTACATAAGAAAGCTGATTATGACCAGCGCGTGTATCTTTACAGGCTTCTTGCTCCAGAAAAAGTCACTGAGGCATGGGCCATCTACAGTTTTCTTGGAAAGCAGGCTTTCATAGATAAAATAGCAGAATATGCTAGCACACATGCGAAATGGAATTACATGAGCATAAAGGACAGTGCGGTAGGCTTCTGGACAAACTATTACAGAGATGTCAATATTTTCCACTTTTCCGTGTCAGAAGATTGTCTGGACGGCTGGATTTCTTTGTTCAAGCTTTTCGATTATTCCACAATAGTTGATGGCGCTGTTTTTCA
>JBAQYK010000280.1:0-2940 GCA_049299995.1 Candidatus Methanoperedens sp. | reverse complement strand
TTATAATAGGCAGTCCAGCTTTGATGACACCGTCTAGAAAAGAATGATATTTTTGGATTCATCAAACAGAGGTGAACTATGGCAAGATTCCCAGAAGCGGAAAAAGTACTATTACACATGAAAATCTGCATGAAATGCAATGCGCGCAATTCTGTCCGCGCTACAAGATGCCGAAAATGCGGATATACCAATCTTAGAATGAAATCAAAGGAATTGAAAGGAACATAAACCGGGTAATGCACCCCTATATTTCCCTTGGCAGACCCCTTACTTCCCTGATGATCGGGCTTGCCGTGCTCGCATCGGCGTTAATAGGAGTTGGAAGGGAGGTAGAGGTACACACCCTTCCCATTTTCCTTGGTTTTGCTGTTGCGTTTTTATTCGGGCTCGCAGGAAACGCGATAAATGATTACTTTGATTATGAAAATGATAAAATAAACCATCCCGAAAGACCCATCCCTTCAGGGAAACTAAAGCCAAAACAGGCTCTCTTTTTTTCATTGATTTTTTTCGCCATTTCATTGTTTCTCTCTTTTTATTTAAGTTCCATAGTGGGATACGGGGCGCTGCTTATCGTTGTGATTGCACTTCTATTCCAGGTTGCCTATGAGTGGAAATTCAAGCATGAAAAAATCATAGGAAACATGATAATAGGCGCCCAGACCGCCCTTGCATTCGTATTTGGCGGCGTTGTTGTGGGTAAAACCATGATGAGCGGCGTAATCGCAGTCGCAGTATTCTTATCTATTGTGGGACGTGAGATTGTAAAGGACATCGAGGACGTAAAGGGAGATAAAGACAGGGTGACCCTGCCGATGAAGCTCGGGGTAAAGAATGCAGGAATAGTAGCTGCGTTTTTTATCGTCCTTGCGGTTTTAATAAGCATATTGCCTTATTTTCCTCTCCACCAGTTCGGATGGCAGTATTTACTGGTGATTGCGATAGCGGATGTACTGTTTATCGGCTCGATACCCGTCATCTTTAAAGATGCAAAAATGGCAAGGAGGATGCTTAAATTTGCAATGCTGATTGCCATATTCGCTTTCGTAATAGGGAGTGTTTTCAGGGGTTAAGAATATCGACTAATAACGAGGCTGAGATACTTTTAAAGTCAAAAATTTCAGGACTATACAAGCTTCGAGTGAAGAAAGCTTTTTAAATTCATTTAACTTAAGAGAAGTACCATGAATAAAACTATAAAAATCTTGCTGATTGTTGTCGTCTTAATTTTTTTTGGTGTTCCAATCTTCATGTTTGAATACAACCTCTGCCCTCCGCCAGGTCCCTGGCCAAAGCCTCCGTGGTGCGAAGGCGGGATTTCGTTTAGGGATGTTTCCACTCCAACCCCCACACCAACAATCACTCAAGTGACCCAAATAGCAACTTCTACCCCAACACCTATTCCAACCTCAACACCATCTGCAAGCGTCCAGCTTCATGGAGAGAAGACAGATGTATTAGTTGGAGAAGATATTATATTTAAATTATCAGCAGTCAATAAAATTACAAAACCTGTGATGGCGGTTCAGGTAATTTTAATTCCCCCCTCAGGGATGTCTGTGACATCCTCCGAGTTCGCTACATCTGGCGCAGGACAATATACGACCACATACAATCTTGAACCGGGAGCTGGAAAAGATATAGAAGTAAGAATAAAGACAAACCAGCACGGCGATTTTAATGTAAAAGGGGAGATAGTATATTATTATGGTGGTGACAAATCTACTGCAGAAGAACATACGCTTAATCTTCCTATAAAAGTAAGAGAGATATCAAAAACTCCAGAGCCTACACCCCAAAGCCCGACTATAAGTTTGTGGATTTCTCTATTGGTATTTGGGATTTCTTATAGATTGATAAAAAGGGATTTAAATCGATAAGCTAACCAATTACAAAATCCTCGTTTATAGTTCCCCCATCTTCTTTAAAAGCTCCGCATTCAGCACGATAGATTGTATCTGTAACCTCTCCAAACACTTTCCTGACTTCCACATTTTGGACGTTTGTAAGTCTCTTCTCCGTTGGCCGTCATAGCATATTATATATATATTAATACATACAAATATTTAAATTAAATTGACAATATCAACAAACAGTAACTTTTATATACTGTGCAAATAACTTAAAAACCATGATTAAAAAGGTGTTTTATGAATAACGTAAAAAACTTGAAAATGGCGCGCATCCTTGCGATGGGCTTGGTTGCAGCGCTTGTGATTGTAGGTATGGCAGGCAGCGCAGACGCAGCAACGCCGTCAGGCAACGAGCTTATCACCAACGGCGCCTTCTCCAATGGTCTTAGCGGCTGGACGATTCAGGAATGGTACCAGCCCTCGGACGGCAAAGGCGAAGTAACCGCAGAATCCGACGGCATCCGCTTCCGCAGTACGAGCGGCAACACACACATCGGAATAATGCAGACTCTCAACGCCGACGTGTCAGGGTGCGCAGCCCTTAATTTCAGGGCAACCCTGAGGGCTGACGAGCAGACGCTCAGCGGCACTGGCTATAATGGCAGGGAATCCCCGATATCGGTTTTCGCTCGCTACACAGACGTAAACGGCATGCTGCACGGCAACCTCGGCGAGAACCCCAATGAACTAAATCGCATGTTCTGGGCGGGTTTGTATTTCATTGACCCAACCGGGTCAAGTATTGCGGATTATGGAATAAAGACACAGAAAGGTGTGTGGTATAACTACGAGACTGATTTGATGAACCTCTCACCGAAACCCAGGACGATTGATATCATCGGCGCAGAGGGCGCTGGATGGCCAATACGTGACGGCAAGGTTAAGTCCATCAGCCTGACATGCGTAGCTCCGTATGTTCCCCCAACCACAGTACCGCCAACCACAGTACCGCCAACTACAGTACCGCCAACCACAGTACCGCCAACTACAGTACCGCCAACCACAGTACCGCCAACTACAGTACCGC
>JBAQYK010000279.1:0-7052 GCA_049299995.1 Candidatus Methanoperedens sp. | reverse complement strand
CGCCGGGATGCGCCGCGTCGTTCGTCCCGTACACCTGCTCGGCAAAAGCCCTTTTATCGTATGTGAATCTCTCATCGACCTGCATCAATGCAACAATGTGCTCGCCGCTCTTGAGGAGAATATCCTCCCCTTCTTTTAGCTCGCTGTTATCCGTATCAAGAACGATAGGCAGAGTCCACGGCAGCCCGTTCGAGAGCCGCTTGTTGTAGAGGATGCTCTCGTAATCCTCGCAACCATTGAAGCCTTCAAGCGGACTGAACAACCCTGAAGCGATGTTCTCCACATCTTTCATGAGGTCAACGCTGATGGGGACGCTCTGGTACTCGGATGCCTGCTCTATTATCTTTTTTCGTTTCTGTTCTGTAAGTGTCCTGTTTATTAATTTTCCGCCGTGAGGTTTTATTTGAGTCATTGTTATCCAACCAATAGCATCTGAAGTTACCTGCGGTTATTTCTTCACATTCCCCGCATGCAGCCCGCACTCCTTCTTCGTCGCATCCTCCCACCACCAGCGCCCTTCGCGCTCATGCTGTCCGGGCAGCACGGGTTTTGTGCACGGCTCGCATCCGATGCTGACAAATCCTTTTTCATGCAGTTTGTTGAAGGGCACATCGTTCTGCCGAATGTAATCCCATACCTGTTTTGAAGTCCAGTTTGCAAGCGGATTGAATTTTACAAGATTGCCTGTCCCGAATGTCGGGTCTTTCTGTATCACAGGCACGGCAGCTCTTGTTCCTGGGCTCTGGTCTTTGCGCTGACCGGTTATCCATGCGTCAACCGTATTGAGGGCGCGCTTCAGGGGATCGACTTTTCGCGCATCGCAGCATTCCTTGTGACCATCTTTGTAGAAAGAGAACAATCCTTTCTCTTTGACCAGTTTTTCCGTGGCGTCGCGGTTGGCAAAGAACACCTCGATATTGATATTATACGTATTCCTGACCTCTTCGATAAACTGGTATGTTTCAGGATGCAGGCGCCCCGTGTCGAGCGTAAAAACCCTGAAATTTTTGCCCGTCTTTTTCGCCATGTCGATTAAAACCACATCTTCAGCCCCGCTGAACGATATTGCGATATTTTTGAATTTTTCCAGAGCCAATCCGATGATTTCCTGAGGAGAGCTATTCCCGTATTCTTTTGCCAATTGTTCGATATTTATTTCTGACATTGTTATCCTTATCCGATTATTTCTTTCCTGAATTTTTCAAATCCGACACGGTCAAGACAGTCCCCGAACCTCTCGCCAATGTTGGTGTTTTTCTTTGACCAGTCAATTATCTTCCTGAAAATAGTGACTGCTTCCTCAGAGGACTTTGCATCGGTCAATTCCACTCCGAGCTTGGGATGTTTCCCGATTTTCCCGCCCACAAATAGCTTATAGCCTTTCCATTCCTCTGTAATAAGGTCGGTGGGACAGGCTCCCATGCAGGCTCCGCACAGGTTGCATTTGTCCCAGATGATTTTTGCTTTATCATTCTCCACGACTATGGCTTTTTCGGGGCACATGAACGTGCATGTCCCGCAGCCTGTGCAATCCTCTGTATTGATGGCGGGTTTGAGTATCCCCATCACGCCGAGGTCGTTCTCCTGCGGTTTGGCGCAGGCATTCGGGCATCCTGTCACGGCGAATTTTATCTTTACAGGCATATCCTCGCCGAAGAACTCCTTATCCAGGATTCCCGCAAGGCCGTAGGTGTCTATGATTCCGTAATTGCATTCAAGATTTCCGGGGCATGAAATGATATTGCGTACACGGGGTCCGCATGAGCCGGGCGGTGTGCCGTTGTCTTCAAGCTCTTTTGTGATGGCGTCAAGGTTGTGAATATCCACATTGGGAATCTGTATTCCCTGGCGTGTTGTGATATGTATGTATCCGGTGCCGTATTTTTGGGCAATCCGGCTGATTCCCGAAAGCTGCTCGCAAGTAACGTTGCCGCAGGGCATGCGCAGCCTGACTACAAACAGGTCTTTCTGCTTCTGCTTCATGTAACCGGATTTTTTTAAGGTCGATACGTCCATTTTTTCAAGACTCATGATGCTCCTTGATTTTCAGAATGATATTTAAATGTGAGGTGTTTAACTCAATCGGGGTTTAAATATACCTGATGAATGCGGCAATATTTGTTAATAAATAGCATATTATTTATCGGATTATTGCCATATTCTATAAAAAAGGGGTTTATTATGGAAAATCAAATTCTCTGGCTTAATCGAAAAGAAGTGGAATCGCTTCTGGACATGAAAGGAACTCTCAGGGTTGTGGAGGAAGCATTCAGGCAGCACGGCCTCCGGAAAGTCCAGATGCCGCCCAAATTATATCTATATTTCAAAAAGCACAACGGGGACTTGCGGGCAATGCCTGCGTATCTTGAAGAACAGGATATTACGGGTGTCAAGATTGTGAACGTGCATCCCGATAATCCCAAAAAAGGCTTGCCTACAGTGATGGCGCTCGTTATCCTGAACTCAACAGAAACAGGCGCGCCGATTGCGGTAATGGACGGCACTTACCTGACCGATATGAGAACTGGAGCCGCCGGCGGGGTTGCCGTGAAATATCTGGCACGCAAGAATGCGAAAACGGTGGGGTTCGTAGGGACTGGTAATCAGGCAAGAACCCAATTGATGGCTATAAATGAGATAATAGATATTGAAGAGGTTAAAATCACCAGTGTTTCTGAAAAAAGTAATATCAATTTTAAAGCTGAAATGGAAAAGAAGCTCGATTGCGACATATTCATAAAAAAAAGCATACGGGAAGTGTGCGAATGCGATATCCTTGTTACTACAACGCCTTCAAGGGAACCGATAGTGAAAAATGAATGGATAGCAGAAGGCATTCACATAAATGCGATAGGCGCGGATGCAGCAGGCAAGGAAGAACTTGACCCGGCGATATTGAAGCGGGCAAAGGTCGTGGTGGACGATATCCCCCAGGCATCGCATTCGGGCGAGGTCAATGTGCCTCTCTCAAAAAAGCTGATCTCTGAAAAGGACATCTGCTGCGAACTCGGCGAGGTAATCGCGGGAAATAAAAAAGCCAGGACGAAAGATTCGGATATAACCGTATTTGATTCAACGGGTCTTGCGATACAGGATGTTGCGACCGCTAACCTGGTGTATCAAATGGCGCTGAAGGAAAACATGGGTATAAAATTACAGCAGTTTTAATCATTCTATACATGGTATATACGAACGCAGATTTGTTAAATTGGAATTAACACGAAGGAATGTGTATGAACAAGATACTCACAGAGCATGAAGCAAAAAAACTTCTTGCAAAGTACGGGATTCCTGTGACAAAGGAACAAATTGCAGCAAGCGCTGATGAAGCTCTTGCAATCGCATTACAGGTTGGAACTCCTGTTGCAATGAAAATCTCCTCGCCTGACATTTCACATAAAAGCGATGTGGGCGGTGTTGTGCTGAACGTGAAACAGGAAGAGGTCAGGACGGCTTATAACGAAATGATTTCACGGATTGAGAAAACTGTTCCTGATGCGAAGATAGAAGGCATCCTTATGCAGCAGATGGCGCCCGCCGGACATGAGATTATTGTGGGCTTGAAAAAGGATGCACAATTCGGTCATGCGCTGATGTTCGGGCTTGGCGGGATTTTTGTGGAGGTCTATAAGGATGTATCTTTCAGGGTTGTCCCTATTGAGAAAGGGGAAGCTCTTGACATGATAGCGGAGATTAAAGGCTACCCTATACTCAAGGGAATCCGGGGTAGGAAACCTGCGGATATTGAAGCTATTGCGGGGGTGCTGGTCTCGGTTTCGGATATGGCTGAAAAGGAGAACATCATCGAGCTTGATATTAACCCCTTGATTGTGAACGAGAACGGGGCGGTTGCGGTGGATGCGAGGGCGATGGTGGAAATTTGAGAATCACAACTCTTATTAAGTAGAATGTAGAATGTAGAATTATGACATCCACCGCCAGCGTCAAAATAAGCTCCGACGCAAAGCTTCGACTCGATACTCTCCATCAAAAACTGCGCGCCACGGGCATGAAAGTCACAGAGCAGAAGATTATGGATACACTGATAGAATACACAGACTTAACCCACATCAAAAAACTCCTCCAGAAAGAAGAAAACGTAGCCCTTGCCATGCTCCAGAAACCTGTTGACTGGGGAGTTGAAGATTCTTCTGAGAACATTGATAAATATATCTATGGTGAAATTCATGAACCTCCTGCTCGATACCTCAGCGCTCGTCGCCGCAAGAAACACTAACGACAGAAACCACAATAAAACTTTGGGAGTGATGAGGCATGCACTTCAAGGCGAATACGGCAAGCTATTTGTCAGCGACTACATCTTCGATGAGGCAATAACGCTTGCTTACATTAGAACAGGCAGCAAAAAATTTGCTTACGACATAGGCAGATTTGCAAAGGCAAAACCCATAAACTTCCGCTTCATAGAGCCAATAGATTTTGACAGGGCATGGGAACTCTATCTACGATATGAAGATAAGCATTTAAGCTTCACGGATTGCACAAATATTGTACTCATGGAGAGGCTTAAAATTGATACTATTTTTACTTTTGATATGGAATTTAAAGGATTGGTAAATTTAATTACTTTATGAAGTAGCTATTTCACCTATTTCCTCTGTACTTCCTTATCTCCTCAATCATCCTCTTATCCACAACCCCCGGCTCGGTCATCTTCCTGGCATCAAGTATCTCATTCAAGTACTTCTCAGGAATAACATCCTTCTCAACAAGCACCTGCCTCAATGATTTATTCTCAGCAAGCGCTGTCTTCACAAGCTGCGCCACTGCATCATAGCCGATATAAGGATTTAGCACCGTCGCCAGCGCATGACTCTTCTCAAGAAGCTCGCTGCACTTTTTTTCATCCACTATCATGCCTGATACACAATCTTCCCTGAGCATCCTGATGGTGTTCGTCAAAAGTTCAATACTCCACAATAAATCAAATGCGATAAGAGGCGTCATCACATTGAGTTCCATCTGACCTGCTTCCGCCGCCAGCGATACGGCATGGTCGTTGCCAATGACCTGGAAGCACACCATGTTCACCGCTTCCGGAATCGAGGGATTTATCTTCCCCGGCATTATCGAAGAACCCGGCTCAACCTCGGGCAGGATTATCTCGGCAATGCCTGTTTTCGGTCCTGAATTAAGAAGACGGAGGTCATTTGAAATCTTGTTAAGCTCAATTGCCAGAGTCCGCAGCGCGCCGGATACGTCCACAAAACCAGCCATGCTCCAGTGAAGCATGATGCTGTTTCCCTGGTAAAACTCAAAACCTGTAAGTTTGCCCAGTTCCGAAATAATCGCTTTTTTGAAATCAGGATGCGTATTGATGCCCGTGCCGACAGCCGTGCCCCCGATTCCCAGTTCTAACATGCTATTTTCCGCAGCGCCAAGCCTCACAATGCACTTCCCGAGTGATGCCGCATACCCGCCAAACACCTGACCGTACCTTATGGGCACCGCATCCTCAAGATGAGTCCTTCCGACTTTGATAACATGGTCATATTCCCCGGCTTTTTCATGAAACGCGGAAATTATTTCTTCCAGTTCCTTTATGAGAGGCTGGAGGGTAAAAAGTACGCTCAATCTTATTGCTGTTGGTATCACGTCATTGGAAGACTGCGCCATGTTTACATGGTTGTTGGGGTGAACGATGTGATAATCTCCCGGTTTTCCTCCCATTTTCTTAATGGCGGCGTTCGCTATGACCTCGTTTGTGTTCATGTTAAATGGCGTGCCTGCGCCTGCCTGGAATACATCGAGTATAAATTGATCCGTGTGTTTGCCTTCGATGACCTCATCTGCCGCCCGGATAATTGCATCCCCGATTTTTTTATCAAGCATACCGAGCTTCATGTTAGCAAGTGCTGCCGCTTTCTTGATTAGCGCAATAGACCTGATTAATTCGGGTTTTGCACGAAGTCCGCTTATTTTGAAATTCTTTGACGCGCGTGTGGTAAAAGCGCCGTACAAAACATTATCCGGAACTTCGATTTCACCAAGGCTGTCCTTTTCAATTCTGGTCATTTTTACACCTTTATTATGCCTTTATATGTTTGATTAGTATATTTAAACTTATGAGGACTGTGCCGGTGTTTTTACTGCTATAAAATCGCTGTCGCTTTTTTAATCAGCTCTCTTATCAGCGGCGAGGTGGTAAAAATTAAATATATGTTTAAACATATGTTACATTGATGACATTCAAGACTATAACAATAAAAGAAGATATTTATAATATGCTCCTCTCTATAAAAGGAACAAATGAGAGCTTCAGTAATTTTTTTGAGCGCCTTGTAAAATCCAGAAGCAATATTGATAAACTCAGGGAGCTGAGCGGCTCTTTCGAATTCAGGAACAAGGAAGCTCTTTTAAGAGAGCTATCAAAGAAAAGAGAGGAGATTAGATATTGATACTTGTTGATACGGATGTCCTGATTGAAATCCTTGATAAGAACTCAAATAAAGGGGAAGGCGCTTTGAGAAAAATCGAGCAGGCAGGGGAGGATATCACCCTGACTTCCTTAAACCTGCACGAGATTTTGTTTGGTCTGTATAAATATACTGATAATAAAAAAATAGATAAAGTAAAACTGCTTGATGTTGTTGATTTTACGAAGGATGATGCAGTGCTTTCTGCAAAGCTCGAGGTAAAGGCAGAGAAAAAAGGTGAAAAGGTTCCGAGATTAGATGCGATGATTGCAGCGGTTGCGATAAACCGGGGTTTTAAGCTGTTTACTTTTAATAAAGACCACTTTGATGGATTTGAGGGGCTGACTCTGTTTTAGGAGCGGTGCCGTCCTGCCATCGAGCCGGAGGGGGCAACGGGGAGGATTTACGTGGATGAGATTTTTCTTTGGAAATTTATCAAGGTTTCCAGTTTTTCAGAAAATCAACCCTGTCAAAATCCTGATCGTTCGTTACAATGTGTTTTATTCCATAAACTTTGCAAGATGCTGCATGTATGGCATCCGAAAATAGCAGATTATACTTCTTTGACAATATTTTTGCTTGCTGCAGAACTTCTAAAGTTAGAGGCAATATAAC
>JBAQYK010000278.1:0-1859 GCA_049299995.1 Candidatus Methanoperedens sp. | reverse complement strand
TGACTGAGGAGCGGCTCAAAAAAAGCAGGAAGACAGCAAGAAGTTTAACATTATGAGCTAACGCATTTCCGATTACACGGCTAAAGATGCAAAGAGAGACTCAAAAATTCTTAAACAATTTTTGAGGAGATAAAATAAGCACCCTGTGTCATATTATTTCGCGCCGCCCCCCTCTGCAAACCCACGCTGGCACAGCCGCACGCTCGCCGACGGCGCCGCCGAAGCGCTCACATATTCTTCTTAAGCTCGGCAGGAGTTATTGCTGCTTTCTCAACACCGGGAATTCTATCAAAATGTTTTTTATTCCCGGTAAGCAGCCAGTCCCCCTTCTCACGGATGAAAGTAGCAGCAATAGCCACATCCTGATATTCGATTGGAAGCCCGTTTGCTATAAGATAGGCATTTAATTTCCCTATTATTTCAGCAATTTCAATATCCAGAGGCACAATCTGGAAGCATGTGAAAAGTTCCTTTGCTTTCTTCGTGGCTTTTTTATAGTCCTCCCTGAGATAAGTTCCAGTAAAAATCTCGGATGCTACGACAGAACTGATTAAAATGGAATTGTTTTTTTCAATCAGGCGGTCAAGTAATCCTGCTGTTTCTTCTTTTCCTCTTTCGATATCCACGACTATACTGGTGTCTATGAAAATTTTCATGGTATAATACCCATGTCTTTAAGTCTTACTCTGGAATCCTTTCTCATTTTTTCAAGAACCGTATCGAAATCCTGTGGCAGGAAGTCGCGGAACTCCTTTATTTTCGGCAGGCTTTTCCTCACAACAATCTTTTCGTTATTCAGGGACACATCAACATTTTCCCCTTCCCGGATTCCAAGCGCTTCCCTGATTTTTTTGGGGATAGTTATCTGTGCATGCCTTGTCACTGTAACAGTTGTCATAAATAATACTACTTGATAATAGTATTTAAAAATTACTACAAATTTATCGTAATTTTTTAAACATGAGAAATTGTGGAAGAGGGGTCTATCAACATCAGCAGATAAAGCTATATGGGAAAATCCACAGGCTGTGGCTGATTATAAAGCAGATAAAGAAAAGGCGCTCAACTCGTGTATGGGCGCTGGCGCACCCCCTCTACAAACTCACGCTGGCACAGCCGTCTCATGCGCTTCGTGCGCCGCCGCGTACCTCTCCGTAATCAGCGCCCTCTTGAGCCTGAACATGACCTTCTGCTTATCGAATTTGAATTGCTCTGCCAGCATCTTGATGAGTCTCTTCTTAGATGCGCCTTTAAGAGCCATCTCTGTCATGATGCCGTCAACGAATTCCTTGCTCGGATCCATTTCCTTCTTTGATTCAGCTTTGGGAGTTTCCGTTTTTATTTCAGAAGCTGCTGCTTTAACTGGTTCTGCCTTTGCAGCGTCAGCTTTTGGTACATCGGTTTTGGCTACTTGTGCTTTTGCCGCATCAACCTTTGGCGCGACCGTAACAGGTTTTTCTTCAACCTTGACTGCAGCCCCGGATGGCGTCTTAACTGCCACTGAAGCTGGCGCCTTGACCGCTGCCGCCTTCTGGGCATCCGTCTTTGCTAAAGCCAGCAAGGTCGCGTTTGCAGCATCTTTTGCTGCTTTTTCACTAGGCATTCTTTTTACTGCTTTCTTTACTTCGTCTGCCATTCCCATCACCTCGATAATTCAACAGGCGTAATAATTCCTTTTTCTATACCGAACCTGTTCCCTGTAAGTAATATATTATCCTGCACAGGCGCGACCCTGAACTTCTTTTCTACGGCGCTGCCATTTGATTTAATTTTTACTGTTGCGCCTTTAAGGAGTTTAAGCGTCTGTACTGATTTCAGGTTTAGTTCCACAAAATCATTAGCATCAGGAAGCCCTGACC
>JBAQYK010000277.1:0-1665 GCA_049299995.1 Candidatus Methanoperedens sp. | reverse complement strand
TATGGAATATCCAGCACGCGTCCGACATCGCGGATTACGGTTTTGGCGCCGAGGGAACCGAATGTGATTATCTGCGCGACGGAGTCTTTGCCGTACTTGTTTTTGACATATTCGATGACTTCTCCTCGTCTTGACTGGCAGAAATCTATATCGAAATCAGGAGGGGAGACTCTTTCAGGGTTTAGGAAGCGTTCAAATATCAGTCCGTACTTGATCGGGTCAATGGATGTTATGCTCAGAGCATATGCAAGTAGACTGCCGCCGCCTGAACCGCGTCCCGGTCCTACTGGTATGCCGGATGTTTTTGCAAAATTTACGAAATCCCAGACCACGAGGTAATAGTTGATGTAACCCGTCTTTTCGATGACAGCAAGCTCGTGATTGAATCGTGCGACGATTTCCTTTTCGGCGTCACCGGAAGGATTGTCAAAATCCTTAAGTCCATATTTCTGCGCCAGGCCCTGCTTGCCGAGTTTGATCAGGTAGTTCTTTTGCGTAATGCCTTTTGGGACATTGAAGCTCGGGAAATGCGGTTTTCCGAATTCCAGTTCAACATTGCACATTTCCGCAATCGCGAGCGTTCTGTCTATGACGCCGGGAAACTCCTTGAACAGGGGTTCCATTTCCTCCCGCTTCTTCATGTAAAACTCTTCGGTTGAGAGTCTCATCCTGTTTGGATCGCTTAAGACCGTCTGGGTCTGAAGGCACAGCAGTACCTCGTGCGCTGAAGCGTGGGCTTTTTCAAGATAGTGGACGTCGTTGGTGGCAACCATTGGAATATCCATCGAGGCTGAGAGTTCTTTCATCAACCTGTTTACCTTCTTTTGCTCGTCAATCCCGTGGTCCATGATTTCGAGGAAGAAATTGCCCTTGCCAAGTATGTCCTGATATTCGCCGGCTGAACGCAAGGCCGATTTCATATCATCGTTTACAAGGTGATTTGAGATCTCTCCGTGAAGGCATGCGGAAAGGCCTATGAGTCCTTCGTGATGTTTTGCCAGAAGCTCTTTATCTATGCGTGGTTTGTAATAGAAGCCCTCGATATGGGCGGTTGTAATAAGCCGGCACAGATTATGGTAGCCGATATCATCCTTGGCGAGCAGTACAAGGTGATGTATTGGAGCCTTGCCTCCGTCGGTCTTACGGTCGGAGAGACTGCCCTGTGCAACATAGGCTTCACAGCCAAGAATTGGTTTTACGCCGGCATTGCGGGCAGTTTTATAGAAATCAATGATTCCATACATCACCCCGTGGTCTGTGATTGCCACGGCAGGCATGTTGTTGCCTGCCGCAGTGCTGATGACCTGCTCAACGCGGCAAGCGCCATCAAGCAAGCTGTAGCTTGTGTGGAGATGAAGATGGACAAACTGTTTATTATTCATTGAAAAAAAGATGCTAACGTCCCTGAAATAAAATGAAAGCTTTTTTCCGGATTATCAATGAGTAACACGGTTGCTATAGCACGATTAGGATCGCGATTATTGAATGGGAATGCGGGATGAGCTTGTTGCTCAGGGTTTCCAGCTATTGCGGTCGAATTTGGAGAAGTAGACCTCGTCCATCGGGGTTGAGTCGCCTGTGGTCCTGTATTTAACCATTTCCAGAAATGGGCGAATGACGTTGAATTTTTCAGCCAATTTCGGATTTTCTTTCATGGCTGTAAAG
>JBAQYK010000276.1:0-1911 GCA_049299995.1 Candidatus Methanoperedens sp. | reverse complement strand
CGTTAAGATAAAGGTAAATAAGGTAATGCGAAAGTTCGCAATAGCAGAGAAAGTAGAATAATTTTTTTCTACTTTAATTCTCATTTTTTACTTTACTTTTTCTTATATCATTAAAAAAATTCATTAGCGAATACTTGACGCGCTCGGGAGCCACATCAACAATCTCGGCGCGCTCTTCTTCGGGAAATATATTGAATACGGAATACTTTCCCATTTTCTTAACTGATGAGGATGCATAACGGGCGTCAAGCAGCACCCGGACGCCATAGTCATCGGGTGAGCGCACCACCCTGCCAAGAGCCTGTCTCACTCTTCTTATTGTTGGGATTTCAATCGCATAATCCCAGCCGTGCCCGAATTCTGCTTCGTAGGCAGCTTCAATCGCCCGCATCCTGTCTGTGAGAGCAGGGTATCCCACGCCAACGATTACCACAGTCCTGCCTCTTCCGTTCTTATAATCCACACCTTCAGTCAGCGTGCCCCACATATAGGAAATAAGCACAGCCTTCTTCCCCGCCTCTCCTATCCTGAAGAATTCATCCCTGATTTGCTGCGCCGAAACCCCGACCTCGTCAAGGAAAACAGGGACATTGCAATTAAGCCTGCTCCTGTACTGAACGGCTTCATTGAAGCTCGGGAAAAAGATAAGCACATTCCCGTCAGACTGCTCTATTATATCGCCCAGGACTCTTGTTATCAACTCCTTTGTTTCCGGGGTGTCCCGGTTTTTGGCAAAAAGAGGAGGGACAGAGACTGCAATGGTCTGGCGCCTTTCCCTGGGGAAACTCAGACCGAAAGCCAGTTCGCGGGTTTCGCGCGCTATGCCAAGCGTTGTTTTGATGGTCTCAAAAGGCGCAAGCGTAGCTGACATCAGTACACCTGCATGGACTGAATTAAATATAGGCGCTGTGACATTCTTTGGTATGCAGGTGAATAATTCAAGCCGCCCGTATATATCCCTGTTCTGGCGCCTGACACTTAAAACCGGGTAATAAGCCCTGTCGTTTGATAGTTTTAAGTAATTGGATAAGAAAACCGCAGTTTTCAGCACGCCGGATGTTTTTTTGACAGGGCTTTTCCCTTCGGTGAATTGTTTTTCATAGAAAGCATCAATGTTTAATCCAAAGCTCCTCATATGTTCTATCGTTTCTTCCGGTTTTTTAATTCCCGCATTGCCCAGAGCCTTGAGAAGCTTAATCCTGAACATATCAATCCGTTCCTCCGGGTCTGCTATCCTGAGGTCATACCAGTCGCTGCCCACCCTTTCCCGTTCACCGAACCGTGTATTGAACCTGTTATTGTACGTGGATTTCAATGCCTCCAGAAGAACGCCAAGAAACAGCTCAATATCCTGCGAGGGCGCAGTATCCTTGTTTGCTTCGTATTCATCAAGCGCCCTGTTTATTGTAAGCTCGGTGAGCGTCATGGATGAATGCGAGCGCGCAGCTGATTCTATATTATGTGCCTCATCAAATATCGTTATGACATCGCTCAGGCTTTTATCCATCCACCCCAGCACATTGGTGCGGATATCCTCATTGAGAAAATGATGGTAATTACATATCAGGAGATCAGCTTCTTTCATGAAGCGTTTTAATAATTCATACCCGCAGCTATTATTTGATAATGCCCATTCAGCCACCTCTTCAGGCGTGCGCACGCCGGAAAAAAGCCATTTTCTAAAATCATCGTTGTCGCTTTTTAACAGTTCAAGAAGCATATCGCATGAATTTTTGCTGGTATCATGGAGCTTTTGCTCTTCCTTATCAAATTCCCTGCTCAACTCCCTCTGGACTTCGATTAAACCCGTATCTTTAGAGCGCTTTAGTTTGTCATTAATCGACTTTATTTCATTTTTCAAGTGCCCTATGTCTTTTTCCTGTTCAATCAATTTGTAAGTATTTTCCCTGA
>JBAQYK010000275.1:0-1727 GCA_049299995.1 Candidatus Methanoperedens sp. | reverse complement strand
GTTAATAACAGCCTCAGCATCTGTTCTTTCTAACGATGTCCTTCCTTCAGGCATAAAGCTGATATGGATGTCTCCTTTTTCAAGAGAATAAGAGTCCCTTGTAACGTTTCCCAGAAAAGCTTTGCCAGAAACCTTTACATTCCAGCCGAGTTCTTTCGCCGCATTAACGTTCAGTGATGCAACATCCACAGTTCCGACAGCTTTAATATTCACAACAGGAAGCTTCATCTGCACCTGCTTCACAGGAACTTGCAGCTTGATGCTGAGCTGTTTATTGAACGGTTCATTGACCGACAGAACTACTGCAACCTCAGGGTTGTAATGTGAGCGGTAGATAACCGTATCGTTCTGCAGCGTTATGTTTTTCGAGTTTTTAATATCGGTTAAATCATAGACTGCGCCTGCCTTATTCAATAAAACCTCGCTGGCAAAGGAGTCGGTGGGGTTTGCGCATGCGACAGCGTTCCCAGATAGAAGCAACAGGATTAAGACAGACAGGATGTATATTAACCTCATAGTTACCACCCTCCGGCTGGATAAAATAACAGATAAATTTCTGAGCCACCCACCTGAATGCCCATATTCCCCATCAGATGGATTTCACTTCCCGGGATCAGATTAATTGGTTCTTTGTTTCTAAGTTCAATAATGTTATTTTTAACAGAGGTTACTTCCATGATTCCGTAGGTATCGCCTTCTTTGATTTCAGTAACATTCTGGGATATGAGCCATGTATATTTGAAATCCGCCACATCTTCTTGAGGCAATCTGTAGATGTTTGACGTATAAGTAACAAAGACCGGAGCGCCGCCGCTGGTTATATTCTCAGGATAACTAAACAGAGAATTATTTGGCAGAACTTTATCCTCAAGGATGGTATTGTCCTTAAAAAAGGTAATCCATGTCTGCTCTTCCCCTCTGAGGGGCACATCTATTGAATTGGCAAAGAGCCTGTATCCCCCTCCAAATCCCCAAGATTCCCTCTGGCGCATGATTTTTACATCAGCAGCCTTCTGCTCAAAAATTATCCTCGCAAGCCTGTTTTCCTGCAAAAGTGTATATTTTTCTCCCAGCCATCCGATCGCCTGATAAAAACCTTCCGTGCCCGGTGGAGTTTTGTTAGCATGTGCGTAAACCTGATACTTTACAGGTATTGATTTTGTTGAGTATATCAGGTTGTGCTTTTCTATTACTCCATAGCTGTTGTTTAGTATGCTTTGATTTATAACCAGAGTCTCGGTAGAACCCCCGGTCTCTGAATCACGCCAGAAACCCGCGAAATTTTCAGCATCCCATTTTTTTGTTAAAATGCCCGCTGCCCCGTCAAAAGCTTGGCCAGGGAAATATTGTGAAGGAACAGATTTTAAAGAAGGTGTGGTAGCCACAGGTGAAGTGGATTTGTCTACTGTTATCACCTCTCCGACAATCCAGTAAGGCCATGAACAGCGGCTTGGCAATTCTTCAGAATATTTTGTTATATCTCCGCTGTTCCCACCCGACATTTCGCCGCCTGCGCCACCAATTCTGACTTTATCTCCAACCCGCGCCACAGGTTGACCCGTGCTATCAATAACTTGAAATATTCCATCCTTATCAGTACTTAGTGAAAAACCATATGGCCATACAAGTAAATAACCGCCGGCACGGAGACAACCGTCTTTTATTATTAATTCTTCTGGTTTATCCGATAATAACGCCAGCATATAACTCGTAGCATGCTACTTTTG
>JBAQYK010000274.1:0-4099 GCA_049299995.1 Candidatus Methanoperedens sp. | reverse complement strand
TATCCACGTTTCAAACCTTTAGTACATGGAACACCAGGCTGTTCTTGCAGAGGAACTTGTCAGCCGTACCGGCATGGATCGTGTGTTTTTCTGCAACTCAGGCGCGGAAGCGGTCGAAGGCGCGCTGAAACTTGCGCGAAAAGCCTCAGGCAAAAAGGAATTTATTGCTACTGAAAACGCCTTTCACGGCAGGACAAGAGGGGCGCTCAGCGTCACGCACAAGGAGAAATACCGAAAACCCTTTGAGCCGCTGGCGCCTGCTGTATTCGTGCCGTATAATGACGCCGATGCCATACGCGCGGCAATCAATGAAAATACCGCAGGCGTTATACTGGAACCAATACAGGGTGAAGGCGGCGTGATAATACCTTCGGACGGTTATCTTAAAGAAGTGCGTGAAATGTGCGATGAAACAGGGACTCTATTGATACTGGACGAAGTGCAGACCGGTTTTGGCAGGACAGGGAAATGGTTTGCAAAAGAGCATTCAGGCATCAAGCCTGATATTATAACCACAGCCAAAGCCATGGGCGGAGGCTTCCCCATGGGGGCAATGCTTGCACGGGAGGAAGTGGCGGCGAATTTCGGGCGCGGAGACCATGCCTCCACGTTTGGCGGCAGCGCTCTTGCCTGTGCTGCAGCCATCGCAAATATTGAGGTAATAAAAAAAGAGAAACTTGTAAAAAGGTCAGAAGAACTGGGTAATTATCTCGTTAAAAAACTCAAAAACTTAAATAAGGATTATGTTAAGGACGTGAGGGGAAAAGGATTGATGGTGGGCATGGAACTCTCTATCAAATGCGAAGACATAGTAAACAGGGCAAGGGAAAGAGGCGTCCTCCTTAACTGCACCTCGGAATCGGTTCTCCGTTTCGTCCCGCCTCTCATCATCACAAAAGAACAGCTTGATAAGGCGGTGTCGGTGCTGGATGAGATTTGAAAAACTGCTCCGACCGGGTGTGAAAGAAATAAAAGAGTACGTGCCCGGGAAATCCATCGAGGAAATTGCACGAAAGTACGGGCTTGCCCCGGATAAGATAATCAAGCTTGGCTCTAATGAAAACCCTCTCGGAGCCTCGCCACTTTCGGTTTCTGCCATTAAGGAATGGGCAGGGAAAATACACATATATCCGCCTTCTGATGCGTTAGAATTAAGGAAAGCGCTCTCCGGCTACACAGGTTATCAGGTTAACAACATAGTGGTCTCAGGTAATGGCATGGACGGGATAATCGATACTATGATGAGGCTTTTTATGACGGATTCGGCAGAGGTAATAATACCGGTACCCACTTTTTCATATTATGAAATAGCGACACTTGCTAATGGCGGGACACCTGTTTTTGTAAAGAGGGATGAGGATTATAACATCAGTGCTGAAGAGATTCTCAACAGGGTAAATGAAAATACGAAGCTCATCTTTCTCTGCTCGCCCAATAATCCTTCAGGGAATACCGCAAGTGAGGATGAGCTAAGGAATATTCTTGAGTCTGCAAAGACAATTGTATTCGTTGATGAAGCTTATGCAGATTTCTCGGAACACAACCTCATGGGGCTTGTGAGAGAATACGAAAATCTCATAGTAGGGCGCACCTTCTCAAAAGCCTTCGGTCTTGCAGGCATGCGCATGGGTTATGCGGCAGCGCCTGAGTGGGTATGCAGGGAATACCTGAAGGTCATGACGCCGTTTTCCGTTGATGTCTTATCCCTGGCAGGCGGCGTTGCGGCGCTGAAAGACAAAGAGCACCTCGATAAAACCATTGAAAATGTGAAAAAAGGGCGCATCCAGCTTACGAAGGGACTCGTGCGGCTCTGTAAGGTTTATCCCTCGGAGGCGAATTTTATCATGATAGACGTGGCGCCCCGTAAAGCTGGCGAAATTTGCGAATCTTTATTGAAGAGGGGTATAATCGTGCGCGACTGCACATCGTTTCGCGGCGCAGGGGAATCGCTGATAAGGATAACTGTGGGTACGGAAGAGCAGAACCGGAAGGTCATAGAAGCTCTGAGTTCGATTCTATGAAAAAGAACAACGTGGACATTAACAGCGAACTAATACGAACTCGTACGAACTTTAAGAAAAATACTTAAATCTGATACCCATACTACGTAAAATAAAGGAGATGCAAAAATAAACTACGAAATGAATCGTTTAGACCAGTTTGTTAATAAAATTATATGTGGAGATTGTTTAGATATTTTAAAAAATATACCAGATAATTCAATAAATACAATTGTGACATCTCCTCCTTACTACAGTCAAAGAGATTATAAAAACGGTGATAATAATGGAATTGGAAACGAATCAGATGTTGAAGAATATATTGATGCACTATTATCAATATTCAAAGAATGTATAAGAATTATAAAAAATGATGGTAGCATCTTTTTTAATATTGGAGATAAATATATTGATTCATCATTATTATTAGTACCGTATAGATTTGGAATAGAAGTATCCAAATTAAAATCTGTTAATTTAATTAACCAAATTACATGGGTAAAACCGAATCCTCAACCGAGACAATTCAAAGGAAGACTTGTTAGTAGTACTGAACCGATTTTTCATTTCACTAAGAGTTTAAAATTTAAATATTTCCCGGAAAAGTTTATGTGTGGCAATAATATAAATAGGACTAATAAAAATCCGGGTAATAATATTGGAAAAAAATATTTTGATTTAATAGAAAAGTCAGATTTATCAATAGACCAAAAAGAGATGGCATATAAAGAATTAAATGATGTTATAAATGAAATAAAGTTAGGAAAAGTTTGGTCATTTAGAATGAAGATTAAAGGAATACACTCAGCCGCATATGGCGGTTATGAAGGCGGGAGAAAAGAACATATTAAAATTAAAGGTTATACAATAATTAAAATGTATGACCGCCCTATGAAAAAAGATGTGATTGAAGCACCAATATTATCTTTGAAGTTCTTAAATCATCCAGCAATATATCCTGAAATAATCGTCCAAGAGTGCCTTAATTTAACAACTGAGTTAAACGATATTGTTTTAGACCCCTTTAATGGTTCAGGTACTACTGCAATGGTGGCAAAAAGAATGGGACGGAGGTTCATTGGAATCGAAATAAATGAAGCATATTGTAAGGATGCAGAACAAAGAGTAAAAGTAACACTAACAGAGCCTACCCTTTTTGATTTTATAATATAGAGGGAAATAATATGGTTGAATCACATCTTAGAGTATACAAAGATCGAAGCGAATTAATTGTTGAAACTGGAGAATCAATCACCTATATTGAAGGTAAACCCAATGTTGAAGCTAAAAAAAGGAATAAGAAAATTAAAGAAGTTCTTGATAAAGGATGGTTTAGAAATCTTGTAATTGAAACTATTGATAACCCATCTGAAGGTATTGAATTGGAGGATTATCATAGAGAATTAATAACCAATTTAATTAATGCTGTTACTAGTGAAAAAGGGAGAGCACTAATTGGACTATCGGTCCTTCAAATGACTATTAAAGCAATTGCACCAGAACAATCAATAAGGTTGCATAAAGGAGGTCATGCAGACTTTTCTTGGGCAGATGGAATAACTATGAGGACTTTTGATTCCAATTATATTGAACCAGTATTGAGGGAATTTGGGTTACTCTATGTTAATAAATATGGTGTCTTTATGACGAGAAGTCTTGCTGAAAATTATCCATATACACAATTTTATAAAGCGGCTATCCGGGGAGGTAAAGAATATTGGCTTAATCTTACAGATGAGATTGAAAGCGATAAAGCAGATAGTTTAATTGGTTTAAAGTATATGATATCATTACTATCCAATAGGTCAGAAGAGTTCATCAAACTCACAGATGAGGCTATTCAATTAGATATTAGATTTTTAAAGGACGTTAAAAGTACCGATGAAATATTTGAATTTATACAATCCCATGTAATTTCTTCTTCGTATTCCGCTAGGTTATTTGAGATAGCGTTACATAGTTTTATTCAGGCGGTTCAAGAGATTGGAGAGTTGGATGGGTATTTATTACCATTATGCCAAATGCGAACTGCAAATAAGAAACACAGGAATATAGGAGATATTGAAATTACTATAAACCAGTATAATAATAGAGTAATC
>JBAQYK010000273.1:0-11456 GCA_049299995.1 Candidatus Methanoperedens sp. | reverse complement strand
AAAGGGTTGATTTCTTGACAATCGTCGAATGTGGTGGATGGATTTGTTACCAGATCATCCGTTTTTTCATCGGGAAAATTAATAAATCACTGGATTTTAGGATTGTGCCATTTTGCTCTACTTATTTATATTATCATTTGATATGTTAGAGGCATGCGTATCGGAGTCATCGCAATCCAGGGAAACGTAGAAGAACACGTTAACGCAATGGAAATGGCGTTAAAAGAAGCAAAATGCGAAGCAGACGTCATAAAGATCAAACATAAAGGAATGGTTCCGACATGCGATGCAATAATCCTTCCCGGCGGTGAGAGTACCACGCTTGGAAGGCTTATGGAGCGGGAAGGCATCTCGCCTGAAATAAGAAAAGCAAGCCGGGCGGGCATTCCAATAATGGGAACCTGCGCAGGGCTTGTGCTGCTTGCAAAGCACGGGGATAAACAGGTAGAAAAAACAAAACAGCCTTTACTTTCACTGATGGATATTCACGTAAACAGGAACGCCTTCGGGCGCCAGAAGGAGTCATTTGAGGCGCCTGTTGATTTTAAGGGGCTTACCATGCCTTTTAATGCGGTATTCATCCGGGCTCCCTGCATCACTGAAGCTGGAAATAATGTGGAAATCCTCTCAACATGCGGCGGTATTATAGTTGCCGCAAGACAGGAAAATATGCTTGCCCTGGCATTTCACCCTGAATTGACAGATGACTTGCGAATACACCATTATTTTTTGAAAATGATAGGATAACTATCCAGGCTGTTCTATCTTTTTGGTTATTCTTTCAGCTTTCTCCTGGTATGGCTTACGAAGCTCCTCGTATTCTTCATCCATGAGGTTTCCTGATTCGTAGTCCTTATCAAGTTCAGCGAGCTTTGAGAGCATTTCGTTCTTGAGGTTCTCAAGTTCATCTCTTGTTTTCCCTTCAAGTTCGGCATCTTCTGCGGCAGGAGGAACTTCATCTCCTGCTTCCGCCAGAACACCTGAAGTCGTATCTTCAATGGCTTCCTCAACTTCTTCAACTGTTTCTTCAGGCGCCTCTTCGTATGACTCTCCGGTTTCCTCCCGCTTCAGGGAATTTCTGATTTTTTCCTCAAGCGCCTGTATTTTTTCGCTCTTTTTCCTGATGAACGGATACGAAAGTACAAGTATTATCACTAAACCGATAATCAAATAGCCTGCGATATCTGCGAAAGCGAAAGCTGGTTTTGAGATTTCAATCCTGAACTCCTTGAATTCCGGCATTTCCCATCCATATAAAACACTGTTTTCTTCCTCCTTCTGATTTCCTGAGGTTGATATACTACTGCCCTTTTCATCAGTAATGGTCACAATCTCTTCCTTACTTTTTATGACTTTAAGCACGATGCTGTTAGGCTGTTTGGTTAATGTCGGATAGAGGAGCACTTTTGAATAATGTTTTGCCTTTGTTAGTGTTCCTTCAGGTTCTCCGGGTAATATATATGCTAGAACATAAAGGGGCGGAAGACCGGTTGTACCAATTTTATCCTTCCAGCTAATGATATTCCCGTTCCTGGTAAGCTGAACAGGATATTCTAATGCCCCATCCATCATGTTTCTTCTCTGGACAGCACTCTGGATGGAAATTTTGCCGTCATCTCCCTGCCAGACAATTTCTGCGCCGTCCGGCACCCAGGTTCTCAATGAACCCGAGAAATTCTTTTCCCCTATGTTCTTATATATCAGTGTTTCCTGCACGAATATTTTATTTTCTGATGCCCCCTGAACCGCATCTACTACTACCAGATGTTGAATTAATATGATATCCTGGTCAGATTCCGTAGTGTTTACCGGGTCAGGTTGCCCGGCAGAATTACCTGTATTCATTCCCGCAAATCCATAGGCTGTGTTCATCAATAAAAAAACCAAAAATATTGAAAATATATATTGTTTTATTCTTGTCATGTGTTCACGTCATTTTAATACTTTATTTATGTAGATATATCTTGTTATTAATAGCGACCTTATCGTTAAATTAATAGATATAACCAGCCTTAAGAAGCAAAATGATTCCTGAAATTCTCCAATCGTACCAAAACCACATCACAGAAAGACAAAAACAGGGAATTCCGCCGCTTCCCTTAAACGCCGAACAGGTAAAATCCCTATCAGAATTGGTATTTAACCCACCAGCCGGCTCAAGCGGACTTATCTTAAAACTCCTGAAAGAACACGTTCCGCCCGGCGTTGACCTTGCGGCGCTTGAAAAAGCAAAACTTCTGCGCAGCGTTGCGCTTCGTGAAAAACCATCTGAAATAATCCCGCCCCGCGATGCGGTAAAGATGCTGGGCATGATGAAAGGCGGGTATAACATCGAGACGCTTATTGAATTGCTTGAGGACAGGGAACTTGCAGACGATGCTGTTTATGCTCTTTCCAATACTATATTGATATTTGGTTTTTTTGATAAGGTAAAAGAACTTGCACGCACAAACCCCAATGCTGCAAAGGTATTGGATAGCTGGGCTAAAGCTGATTGGTTTTTTGGAAGCCCTGGCATCCCAAAAACACAAAAAATGATAGTATTTAAAGTTCCGGGTGAGATAAACACAGACGACCTTTCGCCAGCATCGCATGCAGGAACACGCGCCGATATTCCCCTTCATGCCTTATCCATGCTTGAGTCACGCTATCCAAAGGCGCTTGATGAAATAAGGGAGCTTAAAAAGAAAGGATACCCTGTTGCTTTTGCAGGCGACGTTGTGGGAACAGGCAGCAGCAGGAAGTCAGCAATAAATTCTCTCATGTGGTGGATTGGGAAAGATATACATGGAGTCCCGAATAAACGTATGGGCGGCGTGATTCTTGGAAGCCAGATTGCGCCTATTTTCTTTAATACCGCGCGTGACAGCGGCGCGCTTCCCGTAAGGTGCGATGTTTCAATGCTTATAACAGGCATGGTGGTCACGATAGATTTCGAGCGCGGCAGGATACTTGATGATAAAGGACATGAGATGACAAAATTCAATCTCGAACCCGTGACGCTCCCCGACGAGTACAGGGCAGGGGGCAGGCTTTTACTCCTGATTGGAAAAGAGCTGACGAGGAAAGCACAGGAAGAACTTTCGGTGAAGTATGACTTATTCATAAGGCAGGCTGAACCTGAGGCATCGGACAGGGGTTACTCCCTTGCCCAGAAGATTGTAGGTAAAGCCTGCGGCGCGGCAGGTGTTCGCCCGGGTCAGGCATGTCTTCCAAAAATTACTACGGTTGGTTCACAGGATACCACAGGTCCTATGACAGCGGAAGAAATAAAAGAACTCGCCTGCGTGGAGTTCCAGGCGCCTCTTGTCATGCAGTCTTTCTGCCATACTGCGGCTTATCCAACTCCTGAAGACAAAAAGATGCACAAAGAGCTTGCGCAATTCTTTAAAGAAAGAGGCGGCGTGGCATTGAAACCCGGAGACGGCATAATCCATTCATGGCTGAACAGGATGCTTCTTCCTGATACGGTCGGGACTGGCGGGGATAGCCATACCCGTTTTCCAACCGGGATTTCATTCCCGGCAGGAAGCGGTCTTGTGGCGTTTGCAGCCGCGCTTGGCGTTATGCCGCTTGATATGCCTGAAAGCGTGCTTGTCAGGTTCAAAGGCAAGCTCAAAAAAGGCGTTTTTTTACGCGATGTTGTGAATGCAATCCCTTATTTCGCGCTGAAGCATGGCAAGCTCACTCTTGAAAAGAAGAATAAAAAGAACATCTTCAACGGCAGGATAATTGAGTTTGAAGGTCTTCCGGATATTACTGTTGAGCAGGCATTTGAACTCACGGATGCCTCAGCAGAGCGCTCAGCCGAGGCTGCGGTAATAGCGCTCTCGCAGGAGCAGGCGGTTCGCTACATACGAACCAATATTTCAATCTTAAAATCACTGCTTGATGAAGGGTATGCATCCGCCGCACTTAATAATCGCATTAAAGCTATGGAAGAATGGCTGGCTAATCCATCTCTACTAAAAGCAGATGCGGATGCGGAATACGCCGATATCGTGGAAATCGACCTCTCGGAGATTAACGAACCATTACTTGCCTGTCCCAACGACCCTGATTACATAAAACCGCTATCCCAGGTTTCAGGAGAAAAAATCGGGGAGGTGTTCATAGGTTCATGCATGATAGGGCAAGAGCAGCTACAGAGGGCTGCCGGGATACTGAAGAATGCAAGACGTATAACTTCGAAGCTCTGGGTTGCGCCGCCAACGAAACTGGTTGAAAAATGCATGAAAGAGACTGGCGATTATTTAATATTCAAAGGACTTGGCGCGAGGATGGAGATTCCGGGATGCAGCCTGTGCATGGGAAATCAGGCAAGAGTGGCGGATAGTGCAGTCGTGTTCTCAACATCCACGCGCAACTTTGATAACCGCATGGGTAAGAATGCGAAGGTGTATCTCGGCTCTTCTGAACTTGCAGCAGTCGTTGCGATGCTTGGGAAGATTCCGGGTGTGGAGGAGTACTTTGAACTTGTGGGTGAATTAAGTTAAGGAACCGCAGATGAAAACATATAAACTCAGATTATCACCTTTGTTCACAATTATTTTACTTTCAGTTCTTGCAGGAGGATGCATTTCCCCATCAATCCAGGCAGGAAACCCCTCCGAATACGAACTCCTCGGGCTTGAAAATACCACGGTATTTTATTTGAATTTTTCGTCAGTACAGGTAGTTGATAACGTGGTTAACTCAACCTCGGTTGCATTTATTCTGATGGACAAGACTGAAGCTAATTTCAGGAACCCTGTTGCTGTGGATCACTCGGGCAAAAACGTAAGTTTCAATGTTTCAAAAGAGGTCATTTTCGGGAAAGTTTTTGCGCGTTTTGATTTCAACATGCCGTTCTCGGGTTTTGTGGCGTTTACCGAATCCGGCAGCCAGGATTTCAATTACCTGCTCACAAAAAACGGAAGCATTCGCGTGGTTTTACCGGTAAATTACACTGCGAGTTCCACTTTTTTAGGCGTCTCGCAGCCAAAACCGGATAACATTACTAATGATGCGTCGGGAAGGGAAGTGCTTGTATGGGAAAAACCGTACCCGGGACATAAATCAATCAGGGTGAAATACAGCCATAAAGATGCACCATCTTTATTGTTTTACTTCCTTTTCTCGCTGTTTATCTTTGCAGTTATGGTTATGGGATATTATTACTTCAGCCTGAATGCATTGAAGAAAAAACGCACTCTTATTGAAAGGGATGTCAGGAAGTAGATTTTACGGAATGATAACCGAATTATAATTCGGAAAACCGCAAAAGATGTTACACCGCCAGCAAAAACAGCCAGGCAGGAACGAACAATATTTTTATCTTGTCAATTTCCTTCTCCTCAAAAAAATCTCTCGTCACGACAATCCCGTTTTTTAACTTACGTTTATTCGCAAACTTAACAATAATGTCCGCAAAAGAATTTTCTGCCCTGCTCCTGTATTTTACCTCTATCGGAAGAAGGGTTTCCACTTCCATGATAATATCGATTTCCTCTTTTTGCGGCGTCCTCCAGAAAAATATCCTTTCCGAAAGAAGTTTTGCGTGCTGGAAGACTACACTTTCCACGTATTTGCCCATTACTTCATCAACGCCAAGTATGTCCTTTGAATATCGCATAATAGTTATTGTGATCGAAGGATGCACGATATGGACCTTCTTATTCTTCCTTAACTGTTTTGCGGCGCTTTTGGAATAATTATAAACGATATCGATTACAAACGAATTCTGAAGGTAAAAGAGATACGACCTTGCGGTCTGGTAATTGACATTAAGAATCTTTGAAAGATTTGTCACCTCCAATAAGTTTGATGTTTCCCTACTGCAATATTCAAGCATGGATGACAGAACGTCTTTTTTCTTTACTTCGAAAACAGACGGTATGTCTTCAAGAATTATTTTATCGATAACTGAATTCCTTATGTAATTTTTGATTATGCCTTCATCTTCTTCCTTGACAAGTTCGGGGAACGCGCCTTTGAAGATGTACTTTGAGAATAATTCCTCAATCAGCGGTTTCTTATGTATGTTTGCTTCGTAGACTCTATTCAGGCTTTCAAAATCAAGCTCCACCTTTTCGATTTTTAATCCGTTCAATTCGAGAAACTCTCTGAATGTAAGAACAGGCATGAAAAAGTCGAATATTCTTCCTGCGAGGCTTTCTTTTGATTTTTTTATCTGAAGCGATGCAGAACCGGAGATTATGAACTTTACGTCCTCGCGTGTGTCGTATATCCGTTTCAGTATGTCCTGCCAGTAAGGCACTTTCTGTATTTCGTCAAGAAATATGTATTTACGCCCATCTTTTGCAATCGTTTTCAGGTAATAATCCACTACATCTTCAAGGACTTCGGGGTTCTGGGCTATAAGCTCGTCAAAAAGAAAGTAAAATGTGTTTTCTTTAGCTATATTCGTTTCAATATTTTCTTTGATAACCTGCTTCATAAGGCTTGTTTTGCCCACCCTTCTCAGGCCGACAATGGCGATTATCTGCTTTGTTTTCATGTATTTTTGTACATCCGAATAGATGTGCCTTTTGTATTCAGGAACGATTATAGGCGTGCCTTCCCACCACGGGTTATAGTCTCTTATGAGCGCTTTTATCCTGTCGCTTAACATCATGAACACCTTTTACTTATATTATGGTATAACTAAGATTTAAAGTTACTTATAGTGCAGTATTAGTAAAATTACAATTAACTGTAAAACATCATCTATGCTCTGACGGCGCGGATAATGACAAGGATTGCCTTGTTGATTGCTATGACCCGGACTGCTCTCTCTAACCCACCAACTTCAAGAATATCTCCTCAAGCGAGGTCTCAACAGTCCTTATATCAATTATCCTTCCGTTATGCTTCGCCACCCAGCCCGTAATCCTGTTAAATTCCTCAAGATTATTCGTTCGCGTAATAAAATACCCGTTATTTTTAACAGCCTCAAAATCAAACGCTTCCTCAACACCAAACTCGATTGTATATTCAATTCCACCGCACATTTTCTTAATCTCATGCATGGTGCCGATTGCTATTTCCTTGCCCCTGTTCATTATAAGCACCCGGTCGCAAAGGCTTTCGACCTGGTAAAGATTATGCGCGCTGAATACGATTGTTTTCCCCTGTTTTTTCAATTCAAGGACAAAATCCGCAAGATACTTTGAAGTTGTGGGATCAAGACCTGATGTCATCTCATCAAGAATGAGATATTCAGGGTCGTTAATCAACGCACGCGCGATGGCGACTTTGCGCTGCATACCTTTTGACATCTCGCCTATCTTTTTACCGGACGCTTCAAGGTTTAACGCCATGAGGAGCTCTTTTATCCTTCGTTTCGCAGATATCCGCTCGATGCCGTATATTTCCGCGAAAAACAGGAGATAATCATCTGCTGTCATTCCTTCGTAAAGAGGGCTTTCCTCAGGCAAGAACCCGAGCTTTTGTTTTATTTCAATCGCATTCTTTTTTATATCCATTCCCTGGATTTTTATTATCCCTTTTGTAGGGCTCACAAGCCCGCTCAACATCTTCAATGTGGTTGTCTTGCCAGCGCCATTTGGTCCAACGATGCCGAAAATCTCTCCCTTTCCTATCTCAAAATCCAGGGAATCCACAGCAGCAAAACCATTATATTCCTTACATAACTCTTCAACCACGATTTCATTCATATGAGTGTTATTTTATCGCATATCGTTATAAAAGCGATGCATAAGGAGTCGTCATGAAATAGCTTGATTAACGCCAGATGCTGCATTACCTGATTCTCTCATTCCCTCTCCTCTACAAGCACTTCAACCACAGACGGGTCAGCCAGCGTTGTAGTATCCCCCAGGTCATGGATGCCGCCAGAAGCTATTTTCCGCAGGATTCGCCTCATGATTTTACCCGACCTGGTCTTGGGAAGAGCATCCGCAAACTGCATCTTATCGGGCTTTGCAATCGGACCGATTGTATTCCTGACATGAGTTTCAAGTTCTGCTTTTAAATCATTACTTTTCTCAACACCTTCCTTAAGCGTGACAAAAGCGTATATCGCCTCCCCTTTTATATCGTGGGGGTATCCGACCACTGCCGCCTCAGCAACCATAGGATGCGATACAAGAGAGCTTTCGATTTCCGCAGTCCCGAGCCTGTGCCCCGAAACTTTTAGCACATCGTCTATCCTGCCCATTATCCAGAAATATCCATCCTCGTCTTTCCTGGCGCTGTCCCCTGTCTGGTACAATCCGGGGAATTGCGTGAAATACGTATCCTTAAATCGTTTATGGTTGCCGTAAACCGTTCTCATCATGCCTGGCCAGGGTTTTTTAATCACAAGCTCCCCTCCTTCATTGGCGCTTGCTTCTGTCCCGTCAGGCTTTACAACTGCGGGCTCAATGCCCGGAAAAGGGAATGTCGCAGAACTGGGCTTAAGAGGCGTGGCTCCGGGAAGAGGTGTAATCATAATTCCTCCTGTTTCCGTCTGCCACCATGTATCCACTATTGGGCAGCGCCTGTTCCCGATAACGTCATAATACCACATCCATGCCTCAGGGTTTATGGGTTCGCCAACAGTGCCAAGGAGGCGGAGGCTTGAAAGGTCTCTTCCCTTTGGCCATTCATTACCGCTTCTTTCCATAGCCCTGATGGCGGTTGGGGCAGTATAGAATATCGTGACTTTATATTTTTCAACTAGTTCCCAGAACCTGTCGGGTCGAGGGTAATTAGGAACCCCTTCGAACATCAACTCTGTTGCCCCGGCTGCAAGAGGTCCGTACACCGTGTAGCTATGACCTGTAATCCATCCGATGTCTGCGGTACACCAGTAGATATCTTCATCCCTGTAATCAAAAATCCATTTAAAGGTCAACATGGTGTACAGCAGGTAGCCGCCTGTGGTATGCAGCACGCCTTTTGGTTTGCCTGTGCTTCCGCTTGTGTAGAGTATAAACAGCGGGTCTTCGGCATCCATTACCTCAGGCTCGCATTCCTCGGATGCTATTGCCATCTCTTCGTGCCACCAGAAATCCCTTCCTTCTTTCATGTTTACCTTTGCGCCTGCATGGTTATAAACGATAGCAGTTTCAACAGTATTAGTAAGCGCCCTTTCAACGCCTTCTTTCAGGGGCACGAGCTTACCTCCCCGCAAACCGGCATCTGCGGTGATTACCATTTTGCAGGCGCTGTCATTGATGCGGTCGCGCAGTGAATCTGCGCTAAACCCTGCAAAGACCACGTTGTGAATAGCACCTATTCTTGCGCAGGCGAGCATCGCTATAGCCAGTTGCGGAATCATTGGCAGGTATATCGCAACCCTGTCCCCTTTTTTGATTCCTTTCTTTTTCAGTACATTTGCGAATTTGCAGACCTCTGTATGCAGTTGTTTGTAAGTGTAACTTGCAGTATCCCCGGTATCACCCTCCCAGCGAATGGCAATCCTGTCGCCGCGCAAAGAAAGATGCCTGTCAAGGCAGTTGTATGATGCGTTCAGTTTCCCTCCTTCAAACCACTTGCATATCAGGTTTTCAGCATCCCATGAATGCACCCTGTCCCATTTTTTAAACCATGCAAGCTCTTCCGCTTTTTGCGCCCAGAAATTAGCAGGGTCTTTACTAGAGCTTTCATAAATCTTTTTGTACTCGTCAAAATTTTTTATATGAGCATTTTTACTGAATTCTGCCGGGGGATAAAATATGCGTTTTTCTTCAAGCAAGGATTCAATGATGTTTTCAGTCATACCGCTTCAACTCCGTAGCCTAATTTATTCTTGCCATTAAAATAGGTTATCCAGGTGTTATAAACTCATCATGTTTATAATAAAACAAATAATACGTTTTATTTGGTTAAAAACAGTAAATAACTGTTTTTAGCATAAAATAATTAATAATTTCTATTATAAGACAAAAAATACGGGGTTCAACAGGAAAGTTTATATATATCAACATCCATCTATTCACATGTAGTTCACAACAATATTTCACCACGAAGGAGACATCGGAGGGGAATCCGGATGTCATGCTGTTCGCCTCGAGCGGGTGAACAGCACTCCAATTTTTTTGAGTAATTATGAAAATACGGCTTGAAATCGAAGGAAAAAATGCAGGCAGCTTAAATTACAAAGGGGCAGACTGCTCCGGGCTTGCAATAAATTATTTGAAATCAATCGAAGCCGATGAAGTATATATTCATCTGGTTAAAGATGACGGCACAAAAGCCCAGGCTGAGTTTTCAGGGGAATTTCTTGCAATATCTGCAACTAAATTTATAATGTCGGCTGTAAATACTAAAATAGAACTGTCTCTTCCCGCCTCCATTTCAACAGGTATCGAATCACATCCCCTCACATTAAAAGAGCGATTAGAGATGTTCTTGCGATTTGAATACCCCCGGGTCTGGTTCTCATCCCTCGACGTAAAACGGCGATACGAGAGTGTTTACGGGAAAATTAACCTGAGCACAGTATCCACGTATCTGGCAAGAATGTATCGGGACAATACACTTGAGAGAAGAGGAAATCGCAACCAGAGGGAATATCACTTTAAAGATGAAATTAATCTTCACAATATGGAAGAGGTTTTCGCAAAATGATGGATGGGTTGATGAGCTGACCCTTCTTGCAAGGGCTTACAGCACCCTCGCAACACAATACGTTGTGTTGTCTTCGCTGTAAATTGCGCTCTATGCGCTTTCTTATAGCACCCCATAGGGAGAATCCCAGTCGAACCACTTCCTATTAGACCTTGTGCGGTCATGTGGCATTTACGCCATGGAAACTTGGATTTATGTTTCCAATGTGGTTTTTCTGCCGATATCTTGCTAGCTCATCTTAGCGTGCACCCTATCGCACTTATTGGTGCAATAAGGTAAATGACAATTTTGTTTTATCACGATTAATAGTTTTCGATAACAAAAATGGTAATAAATATGGTAATAAACTAAAGGGTTTCAAGCTTGAACATTACATTCAAACCCTGAAGAGTCATCTGGACTTTATCACCAAAACGGAGAATATCTTCAACATCCACGTTCTTCCCCCATTCGTATACGTAATCGTGAGTTCCCTGCATGGGCTTGAATCCCAGGGACATGAGGCGCCGATTGATTTCTGACGGCTTCTCACCTTCACTATTAAACCATACGATTAGAAAGCTTTTCTTCATAGTATCACTTATTATTTTAATGTATTATATGTTTTTGGTTTCATCGGTTACGTTTCATCTTAGTGGGTGGCTATATGAATCTTAAAATTCATATATGTATTCATGAATCGGAAATTAAGCGATTGGTTAATCAGAGTTTTTGGTGTGGTGATAGCATTGTTTGACTTGCTTTCTTCAGTACCCCTTTGGGTTAAACAATGGATAGCATTAATATCAGGTTTTTTAATTATTGATTATTTAGTTATATGGTTTGTCAGTTATAACCGCTCAAATAAACTTGAGAAAATAACTCCGATTTTGTTACCTCATCTTATGCCTATTGATTAT
>JBAQYK010000272.1:0-2844 GCA_049299995.1 Candidatus Methanoperedens sp. | reverse complement strand
AGGGCTACCGGGTTATCCTCTGGTGAGCTCTTAAAGGCATATACCGTTGCACTTTTAGGTGAGGACGGAATACCCCTGATGGTGCTCAGGATGGTGGAAAATGAAAATAAAACCTGCCACTTTGTTACACGTGATGGGTGCAGTATATATCGGGACAGGCCATGGTCTTGCAGGATGTTTCCTGTATTCCCGGTTTCCTCTAAGGAAGAAGAATTCTGGATAGAGGGAAAGACCTCATGCCTTGGAGTTAGAGAAGAGAAACAATGGACGCCAAGAGAGTGGAAAAAGGATCAAGATATTGAGGTCTACGACAAAATGAATGAATCCTATAAAGAGATTACCCACCATGATTATTTCCAGGAGGGTAATAAGCTGGATTCAGGAAAAACGAAGTTGCTTTATACGGCCTGTTATGACCTCGATCAATTCAAGAAATTTCTTTTTAATAGCAGATTTTTTGATATATATGATGTCGAAAAAGATGTTATCGAGAAGATAAAGAATGATGAAGAAGAACTAGTAACCTTTGGCTATAGATGGGTGAGATTTAACCTTTTCTCTGAAGATACCTTAAAGCTCAAAGATAAGAAAATGGATAAGCTCTTACAATCCAGGAGCGGGGTATCCTCTTAATCTCTTTTTAATGTATCCTTGAAGCATGAAAAGGCTACTTGATCCATTTCCTGCTATCCTTTGTAGATGAATGAGTTTCTCCTTGTCAATATTTCTGCATATTCGACCGCAGAGATAATCGACGCAGATTACATGTGCCGGATCAGCGTGTCCCTTACAGTCACGGACAACGAATTTTGGCTGGCAGGCACCCCCGCCTTTTTATTTAGTGCTCCAGGAGGCATAGCTTTTTCTTTCGATAAAAGTTAGAATCGAAAATTGAGCGATTTTCATGGCAAAATCAACAGGGCAGGCGCCACGCCTGTCCCGTGAAATGCTTGAATAGTCGGAATGGCTGTGCTGGCGTGGTTTGGGCGTCTTAGCAGACAAGAATCGCTCATGAATATTATGTAGACAGAAAGGATTAAACCATGTTACCGAGTACGAAGTTTGTAGAACCTGTTGAGCGCTCATTGGATTCCAGTTTCAAGTTCGGGTGTCATAAGGATATCAGTTGCTTTAATAAATGCTGTAGAAATGTAGATATCCTTTTAACTCCTTATGACATCTTGAGGATTAAAAAGAGGTTGGGAATTTCTTCAGATGAGCTCCTCAAGAAATACACTGAGGTTCATATTAATGAAACGTCCTTACACCCGTTTGCAGTGCTCAAGATGATGGATGAGGAAGAAGGGAAATGCCCTTTTTCTACACCTGAGGGCTGCAATATTTATGAAGACCGGCCTGCTAACTGCCGATATTATCCAGTTGGCAAGGGTCTCATGATAAAGGACGGTAAGAAAGGGCCGGTACCTGCGGAATACTATTTCTTTATCAAGGAACCGAGTTGTCTTGGATATGAGGAAGATAAAGAGTGGACTATTGAGACATGGAGGATCGATCAGGGACTTGACCTTTATGATGAGATGAACAAGGAGTGGAGCGAGATACAATTGAGAAGGGACAATCCCGGTCAACCGAAGCTCGACCCGAACAAGCAGCCCCTGATTTATATGGCAAGCTATGATCAGGACAGATTTAGAAAATTTGTTTTTGAGAGTAAAGTGCTTGATATCTTTGATATTGATATTGAAGAAGTCGAGAAGATGAAGACTGACGAGATTGCGCTGATGAAGTTCGGATTCAAATACCTGAAGTATATTTTGATGCTTGAAGAGACATTGAAGGTAAAGGAAGAATATACAAAGGTGGCGCAGCCGAGTGATAAAGTGGAAGGAGATGCATAGGTCTCTGGGAAATCGGAGCCACCGGCGCAGCCGGTGGCTTGCCTGGCCCCAGAAGGGCATTGCACTGACAGCGCTGTAAAAGATTGCGTATCAAGCTCTGTTCCGGTAAGCAAACAGCAGCTCTGGAAGCTGCGTCCCAGGATTTGTTAGTGTAACGGCCACATGTGGAACGAGATACCTGGGGAAAGGACAAAACCCTTCCTCTGCTCTCCTGAAAAGAATTGCGGTGATGGCGGGAAAGAGAAGTGAAAGGGATCAAAAAATCGCCGCATCAAAAAACTGACCCCGGTGTGATAAAGTGAGAAGAGGAATAGCTCACTGGGCGGCGATTGCGGCAAAAATACAACATCGCGCTGAATGAGCAGGGAAAGAGACATATGCTCCTTCCCTGCCTTCAAAGTCTTTGCTTTCTGTGCTCATCCCCCAATATCACCAAGGGAAAGACTCTGCCATAAATCGTTCAAGGTTGTTTTCAGTAGATATATTTTTCAGTAAGTGGCACCTCCATCTCAGTTTCGCTCGGCACCCAATCTGTTGGGCATTCGGTCCTCAGCCCGTCGATTCTGTTGTCAAGCTCTCCTAGGAACACATGCAAGTCCCTGACCTGGTCGATAACTTTCTCCTTATCGCCGGAGGAAACTTTGTCAAATCTCTCCACCACATCAAGGACTTTAGCCTTCCATCCGCCAAGCTCAGCGGCTAGGGTGTCACAGTAGTTCTCTGCTGCTTTCATGCCTATCTCCTTTGGAACATTAGTTTTGTTCCACCACCACATTTCTTATTTCATACCGTTCTATACCCGATTATCCCTCTCTGTATAGAACCACTTGACTATAAGAAATAATCAATCCTCCAATCTTGTCAAGTGATCTCCCGATAGATAATGGTTGCCAGTTTTCATGATTCCAGTGAAATGTAGAGACACGAAGAGAAAGAGGTCTTTGGGCGAGGCTTTGCATGAAAGGCCTCGCCAGAGTGGATGTTC
>JBAQYK010000271.1:0-1698 GCA_049299995.1 Candidatus Methanoperedens sp. | reverse complement strand
TTTTACATAAATAAGGTTACTGAAGTTCCATTTTTCTTTGTGTGATGGAAATAGAAGTATTTGATTTGAGGTTAAATCGAGAATTTCCGAGTAGCTCGTTCGGAACTAAGCTAAATCGGAAGTACTGGGTTTTGGGCATATTGTGAATGGAACACAAGTATATGTTCAGACATGGTTTCAGATAATCTATTTATACCCTCCTGTCATCTAAAATCCTCGCGTGGTGAATATAGTTATGGCAAAAACATCAAAACTTTCAGGTTTTTATAAACTGAGCCCAATGGACAGGCTCAAAGCGGTATCCGAATTCTCAGGTCTCACGGAAGAAGAGGCTTCATGCATAAGCGCCGCGGGCGCGCTATCGCTTGACGCGGCAGACCGCATGGTAGAGAACGTCATCGGCGTAATGGAAGTCCCCATGGGAGTGGCGGTCAATTTCCTGATTAACGGCAGGGATTATCTCATCCCCATGGCGATAGAAGAGCCGTCGGTCATAGCCGCAGCCAGCAACGCGGCAAAGATGGCTCGTGAAGGCGGGGGTTTCACCGCGAGCAGCACAGGTCCGGTTATGATAGGACAGATTCAAGCGGTTGGCATCGCTGACCCTAACGGCGCAAAGATGAACATCCTTGAGAAAAGAGATGAAATAATCAGGCGCGCAAACGAAGTTGACCCGATTCTCGTCAAGTTCGGCGGAGGCGCAAAGGATGTGGAGGTAAGAGTTATAGATACGCCGGGCGGGAAAATGGTCATCACGCATTTGATAGTTGACTGCCGGGACGCCATGGGTGCCAATGCGGTTAATACCATGGCTGAAACCGTGGCGCCTTATATCGAGGAATTGACGGGGGGCAGGGTGTACCTGAGAATAATCTCGAATTTTGCGGATAAGCGCATCATGAGAGCCAGGGCTGTGTTCACGAAAGAGGCTATCGGAGGCGAAGAGACTGTGGACGGCATTCTTGCAGCATATCATTTTGCAGCAGGAGACCCTTATCGAGCAGCTACGCACAACAAGGGTATAATGAACGGCGTAAGTGCGGCGGTGCTTGCCACAGGCAACGATACAAGAGCCATCGAGGCAGGAGCGCATGTCTATGCTTCACGCGGAGGAATTTATCGTCCGCTTTCAACGTATGAGAAAAATGCCAGCGGCAACCTTGTTGCCACACTCGAAATGCCAATGGCTGTGGGTCTTGTGGGCGGCGCAACAAAAACAAACCCGATAGCACGCGCGGCTGTAAAAATCCTGGGTGTTAAAACAGCGACAGAATTGGGAGAGGTATTCGCGGCGCTGGGACTTGCGCAGAATTTCGCCGCGCTTCGTGCATTAGCCACTGAAGGCATCCAGAGGGGGCACATGGAACTTCACTCAAGGAATGTTGCAATACAGGCAGGAGCGACCGGAGAGCTGGTAGATAAGATTGCCGGGATAATGGTCAAAGAGAGGAAGGTCAGGGCTGACAGGGCGAAGGAACTGCTGGATGATATGGCGAAAAAGAAATGAATGGTCATGTCAGGTTAATTATTTAGCAAAGGAATACCAACCTATAATCTGACGAAGGGATACATTTTGAGGCTGGAAAATAAATTATTAAGAGATGTGATGACGCGAGGCGTGGTAGCCGTGCCTCTGGATGCGACAATCAAACAAATTGCCGCCATACTGAGCAAACAGGGGCTTTCAGGGGTTGCAGT
>JBAQYK010000270.1:0-2953 GCA_049299995.1 Candidatus Methanoperedens sp. | reverse complement strand
CATACAACCATAGACATCGGAAAAAGGAATTATTATGCCATTAAAAACAATCGACCCTGAAATTTATGAAACCATAAGACACGAAACAGATAGACAGAGGAACAAATTAAACCTGATAGCATCTGAGAACTATGCAAGCCGCGCCGTTCTTGCTGCGCAGGGCTCGGTAATGACAAATAAATATGCCGAGGGTTATCCCGGAAAGAGGTACTATGGCGGATGCGAGTTTGTGGATATGGCTGAAAATCTTGCGATAGAAAGGGCAAAAAAGCTGTTCAAAGCGGAACATATCAATGTGCAGCCCCATTCAGGTTCACAGGCGAACATGGCTGTGTACTTTGCCATGCTCAAACACGGGGATACTATCATGAGCATGGATTTATCGCATGGGGGGCATCTTTCACACGGGAGCCCTGTGAATTTTTCAGGAAAACTGTTCAATATCGTGCCCTATGGCGTTTCGAGGGAGACGAAAACCATAAATTATGATGATTTGTCCGAACTTGCCAGAAAAAATAAACCCAAACTTATTGTTTCAGGGGCAAGCGCATATCCGCGCGAGCTTGATTTCAAACGATTCAGGGAGATTGCAGACGAAGCTGGCGCGCTATTACTCGCTGATATCGCGCACATTGCCGGGCTTGTCGTGGCTGGCATACACAGTGACCCTGTGCCTTATGCTGATTTTGTCACAACGACCACGCATAAGACGCTAAGAGGTCCGCGCGGTGGAATGATAATGTGCAAGTCGGAATATGCCAAAGAGATTGACAAGAGTGTTTTCCCCGGCATACAGGGCGGTCCTCTTATGCATGTCATCGCTGCAAAAGCCGTTGCATTCAAGGAAGCAATGAATAAGGATTTCAACGATTACCAGAAACAAATAGTAACAAATGCAAAGAAGATAGCTTCGGAACTTTCATCCCGCGGCTATGAGCTGGTATCAGGCGGCACTGATAACCACCTGATGCTTGTTGACCTCATGCCTCTTGATATTACAGGCAAGGACGCCGAGGCAAAACTCGGCGAGGCTGGAATCATCCTGAACAAAAACACCATACCTTTTGAGACGAGAAGTCCCTTTATCACAAGCGGTATCCGTATCGGGACACCCGCGGCAACAACCAGGGGAATGAAGGAAAAAGAGATGACGACTATTGCTCATGCAATAGATGAAACACTTCGCAACATGAACAATGCTGAAAAATTAAAAGACGGAAAGAAAAACATCCTGGAGCTGTGCAGGCAGTTCCCGATTCCATACGACGAGGCGTATTGATGCAAGAACTTCCCGAGGTCACAGACCCACGCGTAATAGACGGCAGGAAAATAGCGCAGGGCATAGAGGCTGAAGTCAAAAAAGAGGTTGAAACATTTGTAAAAGAGCGCAACATAAGACCAGCGCTCGCTACTATTCTTGTGGGAGAACATCCTCCTTCAAAACTGTACGTCAAGCTCAAGCACTGGGCATGCAAGCGCGTGGGCATCGTGTCGGAAGACCACAAGTTTCCGCATGAAACAAAGCAGGAAGATCTAATCGATCTTATCGAAACCCTGAATGAACGACCCGAGATACACGGGATACTCGTACAGCTTCCCCTGCCAAAACACATCGATGAGCGTGCAGTAATGATGCAGATTGCGCCAGAGAAGGATGTGGACGGTTTCAACCCGACCAATATGGGAAAAATGCTCATAGGTCGTGAGGGTTTTGTGCCGTGCACTCCCAAAGGGATTGTAAGAGCACTTTCTGAATTCAACATAGACCCGCAGGGTATGGAAGTGGTGGTGGTGGGGCATAGCAATGTGGTTGGAAAGCCTGCCGCAATAATGCTGCTCAACCGCAATGCAACTGTAAAGGTATGCCATGTTTTCACCAAAGACCTCAAAAGCCATACAAAAGAGGCTGATATTCTTATTGTGGCTGCTGGCGTTCGCGGGCTTATTTCCGCCGACATGGTGAAAGAGGGGGCAATAGTTTTCGATGTAGGTATAACGTGGCAGGATGAAAAGGTCTATGGGGATGTGGATTTTGATGGCGTTTTGCCGAGGGTAAAGTTAATATCACCTGTACCCGGAGGCGTGGGTCCCATGACCATCGCAATTCTCATGCAGCACACGCTTGCGGCTGCGAAGATGCAAGCCTGCCAATAATTATTTTAGCATGTTTATTCATGAAAATTAGTTTTATGAGAGAATAACGTGTATTTTAGTGGTGCAGCGATGCAAGCTGCAAGGAGATATGAATATGGCAGAAACTAAAAATTTTGTTTTAGTAAATCGGGATGGAACTGAGAGCAGCGTTTTTTCAGGGCGCCAGCCCAGACAGGCAGCCCTTAAAGCGGCTAATCGCATTGGAGGGACAAAAAATAAGCCGGTTGAAATCAGGCTGCGCGAGCGGGGAACCAAGAAAGTGCATATATTCAAGGGCTGGAAGGAGCTGGTGAACGCACCAAAGAACAAGCCTGCCTGGATGCCTGATAAGATTAATAAGCCGTTTGTCAAGAAGACCGGTACTGAAAAAGTAGAGTAAGCTGTAATCATTATTACAGCATTTTTTTGATTACTATTTTTTATTTTCAATTATTTACAATAGCAATAGCTATGAGAACAGATTTAGTAAAAAAAGATTTATAGCATTGAAAATAATCAATGCTATTTTTATTTAAAATTATATAAAAAAATATTAATTTAAAATATTTTTAATATCTCTTCGGTTTATGTTTCTGGTAGCATTCCCTGCAATATACAGGTCTGTCGCCTGAAGGCGCAAACGGTACTTCAGTTTCCTGACCACAGTCAGCACAAGTTGCTTTATGCATTTCTCTTGGTCCGCTGGGTCTGAAACCTCTGCCTCCGCCGCCACGGAAACCGCCTCTTCTATCGTTGTCCATTTAATTCACCTTTTTTAACTATTATAAGAAAAATAGTTTAATATCTCGCTGGTTTGTGC
>JBAQYK010000269.1:0-8325 GCA_049299995.1 Candidatus Methanoperedens sp. | reverse complement strand
GGTTACACCCACGCGAAAATATATATACTATTAAATTTATTGTTATATTCAGTGATAAAGGTTGGGAAATATGTTCTCTAATATTAATATTGGGTTAACAAAAGAAAAGATAGCATTGTGGGCACTTGTATTAATTGCTGCGGCAACAATCACAGTTCCCAAAATCATTTAATGCTTACTTTTTCTTATATGTAATATCACTAATGATTGCCAGGGCAGTAATCGCATCACGTACTGCACAATCAAGATAGCATATTTTTTTGGGAGTCGTTCGCCGGTCTATTTCTTCGCCAACTTGCGTTAGCAACAAAACAGAACTCAGGAATAAGAATATTACCTGTTGAGGAGAAAGAAAAACACTTTCATACATTGCCGCCCTGATATTGAGTATTATCGCTAACGTTCCTGCAACAATATATGAAACAAGATAACCGGTAATCATCCAGTAGACTGGCTTATGCGACCTTTGCTGTATCATGAACGGGATAAACAAAACCACAGTGGTGAACCATATTTTTACCCCAATAAAACCTGAAGCACCAAAATTGTTAATAGTATCTCTTGCAATGGGATTAGCTTCACTCATAAAACCTCGTTGTTCCATCATCCATAAACTTGTAAGACCATCGCCGACACCAAAAGTCAAAAATGCTAATATGAACAATGCACCCTGGGCTCTTGTGTACCACAGAGAGCACGACCCCTGTTCATTCATAAAATTAAATACACTCTCCCATATATCCATTATTTTCTAATCATTTAAGCTTTGCTAAAATCCATGCTGCGACGTGACAAAACCAGCGCAGTGCATCAGGGAGTTGTGTTAGCAGTTTTAATACCGCAAAAGGCTAAGAAGGGAAATAAATAATAAGTCGTATACCGATATAGGAAAAGATTAATACCAGAATACTATACTACTTCCCAGCTTGTGACTAAAGAGACAATATGAACGATGAAAAGCCAGACGTGATTGCAGCGGATGAAAAAAAAGAACAGAACACAGTTCCTTTTTCCGGCAGCCAGCGTGCTTTCTGTGTGGCGCTTCCCACATCAGGGGGAAAACCACTAAAATTGACAGGCGACAATCCGCATGAATTTATACAATTCCTTAAAGAATCATCTATAGCATGGTTAAACTTTCCTGTAACTGACATAAAAAAAGATGCTGAGATTGTCGCGATGTCCCTGGGCTTCAGTTCTTCCCTTGTCCCCACGCTTCTCTCCAATTACCTGTCAGCTTATGAAGACCGCGATACTGAAATAGGATTAATGCTGCCAGCAGTTACAGTAAAGAAATTTGATGTTCTTGTCAGCCCGATATTAATCATGATGAGAAAAGACCTCATCCTCACAATCCACGATGAAAAAGTGAATCGCCTTGTTCGTTTTTCCCGCTATGCAGACGCCTTCATAAGAAAAATCAAACCCACCCTCGAACAGTCGGATAAATTGACAGTCATTCTTACAAGAATAATAGATGAAAATAACAATAAAAATTTTGACCACCTGCGAGAGATAGAAGCCCAGGGGGATGAACTGAGCAAAATTCTAATGGATCCCACCACGCCGAGAGGCATAATAGGTCCTGAAATCCATAACATGAAGCACGCGCTTGTAAACTACCTGGATACGCTTTGGGCTACCCTTGATGTGGTGAATTCCCTTCGCCACGGCGATGCTGAACTCATAACCGACAGCCCTAAACTGTTGGCTCGCCTTGGCATACTTTCTGATGATGTCAACAGGCACATCGCACTCAGCGAACACATGTCAGAGGTGCTGGCTTCCGGTCTTGAAGTGCTTCAAAGTATCTATAACAACCAGTTACAGGTATTAAACAACAGGCTTGCTCTTGTCATGACGTGGCTTACAATACTCGGAACAGCAGTACTCGTACCAAATACTCTTGCAACTGTTTTCAGTAATCCGGCTTTTAATCTCGGACCGGAGGATAAAGTCTGGTATTCTGCTATGCTCGTTGCATCCACAATTATCTCAACATGGGCAGCTTACTGGTGGATAAAAAAGAAAGGACTGATGCCTTTCAAGGTAGACTGATTATTCCTTCTTTGATAGGATATTTGAGACTCCAAGAATAGCCAGCATTGCTACGATTATTATAACCAGAACTAAAAGCATTGAATATACGACCTCTTTCAAAGCGTCCTTCGCCGGGCTTTCTTCAACTGGTGGCGGGAGGGGCTGGGTCTGTGTCGGAGGCGGGATTTGCCGGGTCACAATGGGGGTTATCGTCATTGCCGGTGTGGATGCCGGGGTAGGAGGCGCCGATGGTGCAACCACATGTGTCGTAACTGTAACTGCTGGTTTTTGAAGGTTCAATACTTTAAATGTCAGATTTCCCTGGGTAGTAATATCTTCATAGAGCATTTTGGTTCCATCCCTGCTCCACCTCGGATTTCTCTGTTTAAAGCCGCCATCCTTTACCAGAAGTTTATTATCTGTCCCGTCGGGTTTAATGATAAATATTTTCGAACCTATTGACGATGCGGTCTCATATGAAACATACAGGATGCCCTCAGTGCCCCAGTTCGGGTCTGATGTTTTGAGTCCATCATAAGTAACCTGCTTTTTGCCTGAGCCATCTGCATTTGCCGAGAAAAGCTGTTCATGATATAGGTTATCATAAGAAACATAGACAAATGAGTTGCCTTCCGGGTTCCACACAGGATTCCACTGGCGGAACTCATCGGTTATTAACTGCTTTTTCCCTGTGCCGTCAGGATTTACCAGGTATATCTTCTCATTTGCCTTGTCGTCAAACGATGTAAACAGTATTTGTTTTGTAACCGGGTTCCATGAAGCTCCTCCAAGAAGAGGGGGCTTATCATCCGGGTTTCTTCCCTGTCTTGTCCTGTCATCAAGAAGTTTTCTCCTGCCCGAACCGTCAGGTTTAACAAGGAATATCTTTTGCAAGCCATCTGTATCATAGGAAATGAAAGATATCTCATCCTGCATCCATTCTATGCTCCATTTTCTAATCGTGTCGTTGGTGACCTGTTTTTTCCCTGTGCCGTCAATATTTATAGTGAAAATCTGCTGGTTATGGGAACTATCGTAAGCAATGTAAGCTATGGAATTCCCATCAGGACTCCAGGCTGGACCCCACGCTTCTTTATCGCCTGTTTCGATAACAGATGTGCTTTCGACGACCACTTCAGCAGATACTGGAGCTGAAACTAATAGTACCAATACTAAATAAATCAATATATGTGATATTTTCATAGAACCCAACATATAGTATCTATAAACCATGATAAATGTTACGCTGATGCAGAAAAATATATCTATTATCTCAACAATATACATTTAGAGAGAAAAATATGCCGGGAATAAGACATTTTACATACATCGTGCTAGCTCTATTTATTTCGTCACTTTTTTTGGGCTGCGTGGGCACAAAAGAACCCGGCGCTGACGTCAAAGCTGATGGTAAATCCCTGTATGATTATATAATAAAAAAAGAAAACTATAAAAATTGGAAAGGGTGGCCAGGCAAAGATGAACTATCTCCCGGAAGAGAGCCGCATGGTATTTTTTTAAAGACGTATGTAACAGACGACGCATTTTCTGCGATAGAGGGGAAAAAAGGCAGCATCCCTTATGGGAGCATAATAGTAAAAGAGAACTACTGCCCTGAAAAAATGCTCAAGGCGCTTACGGTTATGTACAAGGTTAAAGGCTATGACGCGGAACACAATGACTGGTTCTGGGCAAGGTATTTACCCGATGGCGAGATAGCCGCAGAGGGAATGATAAAGGAATGTATCGACTGCCATGGACAGAGAAAAGATAATGATTATATTATGACAGATGAGATTAAGTAAAAAACAGTTAACGTCAGAAATCAAACAGCGATTTCTGGGATTCGCAGTCGATTTTTCGTTTTGTATCTGTCGCTTTGTCAAGCAACTCTATCCTGCCGTACTGCCCTCCGCCGCCGGGATGCATCTTGACTTTCCCGCACCGCAGTGCGATTATTGCATTGATAACGCGTTCATCCACGCCTGAATTCTTAATATCCGCATCCACCAGCACCGAAACCTCGGAGCCGTACCGTTCTATGAGCTTATTCCATATTCCATTTACGCCCTTTGTATTTACGCCAATCCCCAGCGCCATCGCAATTATCTCTGATAGGGGTATCAGGTGAAGGTAGGGCGGTCTGTGGGCAGGATGCTTCGGCATGTCAAACGATGCAAGTTCATTAACCCTGTCCTTCACGCCTTTTTTGATTGTCCCGCCGCATGAGCATTTCCAGCTTTTTATGATGCTTTCGCGAAACGTATAATGCTTATAACAGCGGATGCAGGCGCTCTCGTTGTATTTTCCCTCTTCCGGCGGTATGCCCACATTGAGAACCGGTTTCCTTCCTTTTTCGCGAATTATCGCCATCTTCAGTTCATCAAAACTTATTTCCTGCATTTCAAAGCGGTTGAACTCCCGCGCCAGTTTGTTCACGTAGGGGGAATGCGCATCGGAATTTGTAAGAAAAGTAAGGCATTGAAGCTCTGCGATGCGGTCGGCATACGAGGTGTCGGCGCTCAAGCCCAGTTCCAGGAAATAAATACGCCCCGCCAGAGCCCCGTAGCAGTCCTTGAGCGAGTTGTGATACGCATACATGGCAGTCCATGGCGTGAAGGCATGAGCAGGACCTATAAGCGCGCCTGCATCGTAGGCAGCCTGTGCGATTTCCTCGCCGTTTAACCTTACGCCGGGTCTGCCGTCTGAGTCGATGTTATTGGACTTTGGCTTCATGAACTCATACAGTTCTTCGGCTTTTGATATTGAGGGTACTATTATGAGGTGATGCACCTGGTTTGCATCCTCGACCTCGGTCGTCAATACGAAGTATGCGCCATCAAGCCTGAAAACCCCGTTTTCTTCTTTTAGTTTTTTTATTTCTGCAAGCCATTTCGGGTGCAGGCAGTCGCCGGTAGCGACAAGCTGGATGCCTTTCTTTCTTGATTCCGAAGCAAGAGTGGGTAAATCCATCTTCGGAGAGGTTGCCATGCTGTATTTTGAGTGGATGTGGAGGTCTGCGTTTACGAGCATGATGAGTTAATTTGCTGTAAGGGATATAGGGGTTGCGTTATATTTGCATATCTTCATTGCTTCCTAGTAACATCTCTGCTAAATGTTAAATAAATCAAATCCTCAATAATGAATATAAATGATAGCCTTTATTTATTAGAGTTGATCTAAAAAATGGCTATGAAACAGGAGATAAAGTAACCTCGAAGAAATTAAGGGAAGGAATGATTTAGATGTCAAATATTGACCAGAACAAATGCTTGGGTTGTGGTGGTGACCTAATAGATAAAGAAAAGTATCCTACCTTTTCACCATGGCTTACAGTCGTGGGATACAGGTGTAAGAAATGTAACGACAAAAGTAAAGAAGACCGAAAAACTAAACTTGTTGATAATCTCGATACAATTGCGTTGTTTGGTGCGGCAATTATCTCAGCCTTCGTCGTGTATGCAGGAATTCTACCGGATAAAAATGTAAGTATCCTCATCCTTATCGTTCTTACTTTTCTAGCAGGTCACCATTTATTACGCACTTTTAAGATTGAAAAGATGCATAAACAAATCGAAAAAATGTGCGATGCAGTCAGGACTTTTACTAATAAAACTGAATTATTAGAAAGGATGGGACTAATAAATATACACCCAAAAAGGAGAGAGATTTTGGTTAAAGAACTAAATGACGAAGCTAGCAAAGCGGCAAAACTTTTTGTTCTTAGTAGGTATTTTCAAGCCTTTGAGCGAAAAACCGTACGGGAAGTAACACGCCAATGTCTCAACAATGGAGGAACTGTTCAGATAATAATATATGCTCCCGAAGGGCATCATCTTAAAGTCGAGATCGAATCAGATATTACATCCGACGAAGCTAGTCATAGGATCTCTGAAACACTTAGGCGTTTAAGGAGTTTCAAACAAGAGTTACCAGCAGACGCACAAGAACGATTCCAATATAAACTACTTAAAAATTATGTGATTTACGCAAATATATTTGGTATGCCATATAAAATTTACGCAACAATCTACCTTAATAATCTAAAGGGTGAAGAATGCCCTACCATCATTTGTAGATCCATTGATTCGAATGACTTGTACTCGATGTATTCAGAGGAGTTTAAGAGAATGTGGAGAGTTGCAAGCGAAGACTATATCGAGCCGATTAAAGGTTTTAAATGACTTACGACAATCCTTCTTTTTTGGATCAGGACGAGTTCATGATAGACGACCCTATCGATTTCAACGACGCAGTAATTGGTTTCTTTAAGACGAAGTATGCAGAGCAGATTGAATCTGTATTCATAGAACTTCGGGAAAGGGCAGATTCTAAGTTAAACCCGTGGCTTGGTGAGATTTTATCGTCTATGCCGAGAAGACTTATCGAGCGACAAATCTTTCCAATTTTTGCAGCGGCATCTAGCTCTGGTGGCTTAACGAGGAATCATTTAAAATTTTGTAGCGCATTTGTCAGGGCAGTTTCGCTTCCAAATTTAAGAATTGATTTTTGGATTGATCAACCAGCCACAAAAAAACGGAACATTATTAGCATGTCTCAAATTGCTCCGCTTGCTCAGTTTTGTTTAAACAACGATGGCTTTTCAGATTTGTACAAACTTCCAAATGCAAAAAAGATAATGGAATTGATTGTATCGAACAATCTGAAAGATGGTTCTTCGCAATATTATGAGATGATGCATAGGTATGATATAGATTATCTCTCTAATCCAAAAAAGAATTTAGAATTGATCTTAAACTCACCCTTTTCTCCTTTGACTTCAATGTACTTCTCAACAACAATTCAAGCTTCAATACTTCTGAATTCGAAAACCGTGGATAATAACGCCAAAAGGTTCACAGAACATTATGGAAGATTGCGCCAGCTCGTTGACCAAATCAACGATGTTGAAGAAGATATAACAATGGGAAATATCACAATTCCTATTCTTTATGCGCTGCTTGAGAATGATAATAGGCTAGAATTTGAAATAAAGAACTTATGGGCAGGAATCCAAGGTGATGAGTCGGATAGGAACATTTCTGTCCTATCTATTCAAGTTGCTGAAATCAAGGAGTTAGTTCAAAAACTTGGAGGTTTCGAATGTGCATATAGAATGGCTGATAGATTGTATAATCAAACGATAGGTCTTGCCTCTAAATGCCTCGGAAGACCTGGTATTGACGTCGAAGTAATGTTGTTAATTAGACTGACACGTGCTTATCTTGAGCGCCTAAAACTCAATAACTGGGCAGATATCCCTAATTACTACTAATAATTATGTCTGAATTACTTAAAACATCTTAAAAAGGAAGATGCTACTCCCCTTTCCTAATCAAAAAATGATAATTCTCCCCTTCCTTAAAAATCTTCAAAAACTGATGCCCCGCCCTCTTAGCCCATCTGGGAATATCCTGCACTGCTGCCGGGTCGCCTGTAACCATTTCCAGCACCTGCCCCGGCTCAATCTTTTCCATCTCCTGCGTGGTATTGAAAATCGGAACAGGGCAATAGAGCCCGACACAATCGAGGAATCTATCCGGCTTGACTTTTTCTTCTTCGCTCAATTCAATCAACTTTCCTGCCGTGCTTTTCGTAGAATATCATATCAACGAGCTTTTTCCTGAAACTTTCATCGTGTTTCTTCGGCGCAATTTCAGGGTATCCAACCGGAATAATCGTCAATACGAAATGCGTCTTGGGCACATTAAGTATCTCACCCACCTTCTCCCTCTCTATGCTCACCCAGCATGTCCCGATTCCCAGTTCCCATGCCGCAAGCATCATATTCTGGACAGCCATAGCCGCCGCAAACCCGGGTTCACCTATACTATTAATCCATGAGAATTTCCCATCAACAGGCTGCACCACAACCGCGATAGCCATGGGCGCAGCCTGAAGATAACCTGAATACCTGGCATATTTTGAGATGGATTTCAGTGTCTCTTTATCCCTGATGATTATGAATTCCCACGGCTGGGTATTGAACGGGCTTGGCGCCCATCTTGCAGCTTCCAGTATCTTCTGCAAAACATCGTCCGGAATGATTTCGGATTTGAACTGGCGGACAACGCTTCTGTTCCTGATTGCTTCTAAGACATCCATATTTTCCCTTGATTAAGCATAGGCTCGCAGCAATTTAATTGTTTTGGTGTTCACAGTACTTCCGATTTAGCTTAGTTCCGAACGAGCTACTCGGAAATTCTCGATTTAACCTCAAATCAAATACTTCTATTTCCATCACACAAAGAAAAATGGAACTTCAGTAACCTTATTTATGTAAAA
>JBAQYK010000268.1:0-3127 GCA_049299995.1 Candidatus Methanoperedens sp. | reverse complement strand
GAGCATTCGATATGCCAGCCAGGGCGACCTTTTCCAAGCTCTGTTTCCCAGAATACTTCCCCGTCCTCTTTCTCGTACGATTTCCAGAGCGCAAAATCCGAGATTATGGATGTATCCTCTCCCCATTCGTCTCGCTTAATCTTCTTTTTACCGCGCTTTATTTTTAAATGCGAGAGCTTTCCATAATCCTTGAACTTTGACACATCGTAATAAACCGAGCCGTCTTTACCGCGGTACGCAAAACCCCTTTCCATCATTTTTTTTATTATTTTGACTATCTCAGGCACATGTTCCGTCGCTTTCGGGAAAACATCAGCATCAAGGAGAGCCAGTGTTTTCATATCCTCAAAAAATACCTTTGAATAAAATTCGGTCAATTCCCGAAGCGTTTTTCCTTCTTTTTTAGCCATAGCTATGGCTTTATCCTCGACGTCAGTTAAATTCATCACCCTTTTTACTTTATAGCCTTTGAACCGCAGGTACCTGACAAGCACATCCTCGAAAATGAAAGTCCTGAAATTACCGATATGCGCATACTGGTACACCGAAGGACCGCATGTGTAAATCCCCACCACATCGCCAAGAGGCTCAAATTTTTCCTTTTCCCGTGTGAGTGTATTAAAAAGCCTGAGCATATCACATTCTCCTGAAACTCAATACGCCTGCTCCCATAGCAACCAGGGCGAAAAGAAGCATTAGCGCGGCATCGAGGTAAATCGGGAAATGGTTTATACCAAGAATAATGCCGCGGAGCGCATCCACACCGTAAGTCAACGGATTTAAAGCGGTGATACCGGCAAGCCATGCCGGCAGATTGTTGACTGGGAACAGCGCGCCGCTAAAGAAGAACATAGGCCACATGACAAAATTAATCACGAGGCTAAAACCTTCAGGGCTCTGCAGGTTTGCACCTATCACAAGCCCGATACTTACCATCGCAATCGAGATTAAGAGAAGCATCAAAAAAGCCGCAATGACTGCGAGTGGCGTCAGCGGAACATTTATAAAAAGACCTATAATAAGAAGAAAAATCACCTGCATCATCGCATCAGTGACGCCGCCGAGCATCTTCCCCGCGAATACGCTCGCTCTTGATACCGGCGCGACCAGGACTTCTTTTAAGAAATCAAGTTTCCTGTCCCAGATAATGTATATCCCGTAGAAAAGGGATGTGAAAAGGACAGCCATTACCGTTATCCCCGGATAAATAAAAACCTGGTAAGAATAGCCGCTAATATCACTGACAGTCGAGCCGACACCTGCCCCAAAACCGAATATCCAGAGAAGCGGTGAGATTACAGACGAAATGAGGCGTTCCTTCTCCCGCACGTATATTTTAGCCTCGCGAAGCCATACTGCATAGATGCCTTCTATCTCATTCATAATCTCGTTCATCTTTTCATCACCCTTTCCCAGAAACCGCCTTCAGCTTCAGCCTCGCGAATCTCGCGCCCTGTATAGTGAATGAATACGTCGTTGAGCGTCCCGCTTCTCACTTCCACAAAATCTATTGTGCCTGTGTGCGCGAGAAGGTCCTGGAGATGTTTACTTGCATCTTTTATCGAAAGATATAGCAAACCGTCTTTTTCCTGCACATTTTTAACATAATCAAGCTTTCTTAATGAATCGATATCCGGATTCTGCTGTTTCAATTTAACCACGTCACCGACTATCTTATTCTTGAGCGTCTGCGGCGAATCAAGAACAACTATTTTACCGTAATCGATTATCGCAACCCGGTCGCATAACTGTTCCGCTTCCTCCATATAATGCGTGGTCAGCATGACAGTCATGCATTCCTTTTCTGCAAGCTCCTGGATATATGCCCAGATATGTTCCCTTGTCTGCGGGTCAAGACCGAGCGTAGGTTCATCAAGAAAAAGTATCTTGGGATGATGCATTATACCGCGCGCAAGTTCAAGGCGCCGGCGCATCCCGCCTGAATAAGTATTGACAAGGTCATCAGCGCGCTTTTCAAGATTCACGATGGACAATACTTCATCAATGCGCTGCTTCCTGAGTTCCCGCGGCACCCCGAAAAGAAGATTGTGCATGGCAAGGTTTTCCCGCCCCGTGAGAAGGTCGTCAACGCTTGGCTGCTGGAATACTATGCCTATGGATTTCCTGACCTTTCCGGGTTCCTTTACGATGTCAAAGCCATTTACCCATGCCCTTCCCGAAGTGGGTTTCAGGATGGTGCATAGCATTGAGATAAGCGTTGTCTTGCCCGCGCCGTTTGGACCGAGAAGCCCGAAAATCTCGCCTTCTTCCACTTCAAGATTTAGTTCATCTACCGCTGTTAATTTCCCGTATTTTTTGGTGAGAGCTTCGGTTTTGATAACCATGATACCCAATTATGAATGCGAAGGATAAAAGTCTGATGGATTTATAAACTAACGATATCCTTTGCGCTCTCAACAACGATTTCCCTTTTGTCATTAAAAACATCAACTTTGCCGGTTATCCTTACCCTGTCCCCGGTTTTTACAGCATTATAGACTTCCCTGGCGCCATTATCCTTTCTTATGAACACATTGACATTGAGATTCGAGAGCTTCAGAATAAGATTGTCACCAGTTCCGGTCATCTGTTTGGAAAGTACCGTTCCCTCCACGTAAACGCGTTCGCCAATCTTTGAATCTGATGAATAAGCAGGGGTTTGAGAAGAAAAACCAAAATAACCGATAATCAGGGAAAGTACTGCCACTATAAGCAGTACTACGACAATCTTTTCTTCTTTCTGCATCATGCTATTTATCTATCGACTTGAGGGTAACGTTGAAAATTAATGTTTTGCCTGCAAGTTCAGGGTTCTGGTCTAATATTATAGAAGTTTCGTTGAAATGCACTCTTATCATACCGCGCATGGTAGGAATCACAGTATCGGGAATGGGATTATGTCTCAGTGTGATATTCATATTTTTCACTTCAACAACAGTGGTATTCCACGGCGCGCCCTGTATCCTGATGAGGTCATTCTTACTTAAATTGGCTTTCAATGTGACGTTTTTCCCGTCAATTTTCACTACGGTCTCGTTCCACGGCGCATCCTGCATCTGAACGGTATAGTTCTCGCTCAAATTAGCTTTCAATGTGACGTTTTTCCCGTCAATTTTCACTACGGTCT
>JBAQYK010000267.1:0-3308 GCA_049299995.1 Candidatus Methanoperedens sp. | reverse complement strand
TTCTACGATTGCTGTCAGGTAGCTGTGGTCTTTTAACTGCACGCGGTCGCCCCCCCTGACTCCGAGTTCCCTGGCATCCTGCATATTAAGGACTACTTTATATTTGCCTGCCTTTATTTGAAGTTGTTGGACTTTAAGTTCCATTTTATAGTACCCTCTTTATTATAACCAGTGTTTAATTTAGCGTTAACAATATTTAGCATTATCGATTGCGTATTCGATGCGCTAACCTGATGTAAATTTCCTGTGGCATGCGGGTTTGGAGCGCTCACCGTAAAGGCGCAAAGTTCGCAAATGGTGTTATTCCGGGTTTTATTTCTTGTGTGCTCTTTGCCGTGATTTATCCTGCTATACGGACACTCTGGCACGCATTCTAATATCTCCGCTTAGAGGGGTCTTATAAAGAATTCCGAACCTTTATGAACGATTTAACATGTTTTGGAAAAATCTGGTACTTTAAGAAACTATTAAAACTGTAAGAATGCTTATATTTGTTAGGGATTAATTCTAATCAACGGCAAAATGCCGGATTACGAGGTGAGAATATGAGATTAGGAAATATAACGCTGGCAGGAATAATCCTCTTTGTGCTTGTCTTTACTATAGGCATGGCAGGCGCAGCAGAGAATGCTACTGGCAACGAAACTGCAACTGGAACTGCAACTGAATCATTAACCGTCACAGGAACAGCAACCAGTATAGCAACGGCAGGGTCGGCAGATGATGAAGCGGACACTGAAGGTCTAATCGGTCCTGGAAATGCTTTATACGGATTACAAATAGCGTTTGAGAATATCGGTGAGACTTTTACCTTCAATTCGAGTGAAAAACTAGGAAAACAGGTAGCTCATGCAAGAAAGAGGATAGCTGAGGCAAGAGCGGTACTAAAAAGGAATGATACCGAAGCGGCAAACAAAGCACTTGAGCATTACACAGAAAAAATGGAAGAGGCTAATAAATCTGTTTCGGAATTCAAAGGCGCTGATTCAGGACTTGCCAATGCACAGCAGATGATTGCAAAACACGAGACTGTTCTTAAGAATCTCCTTGAACGGCATCCCGGCAACAAAGGGCTTGAGAGAGCTTACAGTAACAGCCAGGAACTCAAAACAAAGTTTGAAGAAAAAATCAAACGAAAGGAAGCGAGGAAAGACCGTGAAGAAGAAACCGAAGAAGCAGTGAAGATTAAAGCCAAAATAATCGGTAATGATACCCGGGTTGAAGTCGAACTTAAATTCAAATCCGCAAGCACTGATAATTTTACAATAGCTCAGGAAATCCATGATAAATTCCAGTTGAGCACGGAGAATATCAACGCATTGCTAACGGTCGAAAATATCGATAAGGGAGAATTAAAGACAGAACTTGAGGCTGAAGCCAATATTGAAAAAGGTACCACAACAGTCAAAGCTGGGTACAAGTTCCCCATCAACGATACAACCGGAAGAGCAGAAATTGTTAGCGGAATTCATGACAAACTATCCGGACTTACCACAGCGCAAATACTAAGTGTACTGGAAATAAAAGAAAAAACAGAAGGAAAAGAGATTAAGGAAGTAAAAAAACAGGAAAACGAAGTGAGGAAAGAAGAGAAACGGGAAACTCAGGAGGCACGAAAAGAAAATAAGACAACCAGAAACAAAGACTAAGCCAATACATTTTGGAATAGATATGAGATTTGATAGGTAGGGTTTACCTATCTTTTCTCCATAAATTTTGAATATTTATCATTTTTATACTAGGAGATACAATTATTAAAAAATGTCCCGTAATTTCATGGTGTGGATTTTACTTAATCTTGCTATAATTCTTTTAGTATGCATCTCCTTAGCGGGCGCCGCACCGCAAAACGATTACAAAATAACATACACAATCAATATTACAGAAGACGGGACAGCTCTCTGGAACGTGGAGTACAGGACGCTCCTTGTAACAAATGACGATTTTAATTCATTTGAGAATTATACCCGGCAGTTAAAGTCGATTTACCTGAATGAGTTCAAAGAACTGATGCAGAAATCCGCATCCGAAGCGGCTGTTGCTACATCAAGGAACATGGTTGCAGGGGATTTTACAGGTGAAGCGTCAGTTCAATCCGCCCCGACCGGGAAATATGGCGTTGTTCATTATTCGTTCAGGTGGACAAATTTTGCCAGGACAGATTCCAATATCAACATCGGGGATGTCTTTGTTGGGGGATTGTACCTTTCAAAAGACAATACGCTTATTATCCAATATCCTTCAGGTTTTAAAATCGATGAGGTTATGCCGCTGCCAGACCAGAACAGGGAAGGGCTTATTTGGTACGGTCTTCGCTCTTTTGGCTCAGGGGAACCAAGGATTATTCTTTCAAAGACGTCATCCCCGTGGGTACCCTTAGTTATTGGTGCTTTAATTATTTTTGTGCTTGGTGCGTTTATTTACATCCGCAAAAGCAGAGTTCCAGAAGAAAAAGTTGGAAACATTACAGAAACCGAAATGATAGACCTTGAAGAAAGGATTATCCGGCTATTAAAAGAAAACGGCGGTTCTCTTTACCAGTCAGAAATCGTAAAAAAGCTTAATCTTCCAAAATCGACAGTAAGTTCGGCATTGAATGAACTGCATAACAAAAATCTTATTCTTAAAATCAAAAAAGGACGGGAAAACCATATACGTCTCAAATAATTCCTGGCTCAGAGCAATTTCAAAACGGATTTTAATTCATCCACTCTCAATTGCCCGGGAGCCGTGGATATATCAACATACCCGTAGGTCATGACAGAACCGTAAATCGGCGCTATAACGCGCGAATGCCTGCCGAAGCTGCCCATAGCGATGGTGCATACCGCTTCTTTTGAATGTAAGGTTGCTTCAAACAAACGGAGAACGTCTTCAAACGACTGCGGCATTACAGCAAGTTTGGCGATGTCTGCGCCCGCTTCAAAAGATTCGCCAATGATGCCAGTCATGACATCAAGCTCCGGCGTTTTCTGGAAATCGTGCGTTGATATAATAACGGTTTTCCCGGCGCTTTTAGCTTTTTTAACAACAGCGTCCCTGTCTTCGGCGCATAATTCAATATCAACAGCGTCAGCCAGAGGTATTAAAGAACTCAATGTTTTAATGCGTTCATCCTCGCTCCTTTCCCACGCGCCGCCTTCCTGCTTCATCCTGTTGGTAATAATTACAGGTAAACCGAGTTTTTTTAACTCGGCAAGCGCCTGGCGCGCGTCCGTATCAAGAAGGTCTATCCGAAGCTCAAGAAGGTCTGCTCCCAGTTTTTTGGCTTTTATTGCCGAATCAACCGGAGATTTTCCTATGGATGC
>JBAQYK010000266.1:0-1601 GCA_049299995.1 Candidatus Methanoperedens sp. | reverse complement strand
CTATTCTTCTGTCCGGGGGATTTTCCCAAGCGCCTCTTCGATATCATTTACCAATTCAAACGGTATCCCTACCACCACTTCATCATCCCCGTACCTGCTGTGCTTTCTTGAACCTTTGCATCCAAGCGATATTCCAAGCTTCCCGGATAAGGGATATGCTGTGCAGTCGCTGCATATTGATGCTATCCCGCCGGTCATGAATTTAACAGGTATTCCGCTGTGATAGGCATAAGCCTGGATTATCCGCATCGCTCGTTCAGGTTTAAGGAATAATATCAGGATATCGAAATCTCCCCCTGAATATGGGGTGATTTTTATTGTTTTTCCTTTTTTTTCAAGCCTTTTAACGCCTGCTACGGCTTTCTTTGCCGCAACTCTGTCCTTGTATCGTTTTGTGCTGAAATAATACTCTTCAGTACCGGTTTCAGTTTCACCAAACACATACGCTCCAACTTTGCAGCCCTGTGTTTTTATGATGAATGATTCCCCGAACCGCGCTTTCTGGATAATTTCACAGTACAAAAGAGAGGATTGTTCGCCATCTTCCCCGGTAAAAAGCACGCTTACAGGTGAGCCTTTATCCATCAATCCGGGAATATTTTGTAACATTGCAACAATTCCAAACAACCAAATCTCTTTTATCTCTCAGTCGATTCTCCTCATCACTATCCCTTCGGCGACCTTGGGAAGGAAAAGTGTGGACTTCTGGGGAAAATTCTTCCTCTCCACGAAAGCTTTCCTCTCAACGTCCTTGATAGAAAACGGGTTTACAAGGAAAGCCACGTTAAATTCCTTGCTGTCTACCCTGGCAATAGCCTCGGATGGGCTGGCGTTGAATGACACATCTTCTTCTGGTTTTCCCTTTATAACCGGGTTAATAAGCCATTCATGGAGAACAATAAGGTCAAGACCGACAGTCTCTTTGCGTTTTTCACACAACTCCTTTACCGCCTTTTCATCTGCCCTGAGTATAGTGAATTTTTTACCGTCATACATGCCGAGCCTGACATCGTATTCACTGATGCGCTGGCGAAGCATGGAATAAAACTCTTCGTTATTTGTATTACCCTGCCAGCATATTGTAAAGTTCTCTTTTATTTTACTCTCAAGCTGCCGCCTGTCAAAATTCCTGACCGCCCTGTGCCATGGCAATAACAGGAGAGCCCTGTCCCCGCCTTCCATCAGCATCATCATGGTATATTCAATCCCATCCTTTTCCCGCATGAAACCGGATGCGGTGTACCTATGATGCCCGTCGAGGATGAGGAGTTTCAGCCGCGACATCATTTCCGTGATTTTGTGAATGATGATATCGTCTGTTATTTCCCACAATAAATGGCGTGCGCCGTTCAGGGTGACATCAACAATCGGGAGCTTATCCGGATTGGGTACGAAATCCGGACGCTTAAAGCCGAGATACCTTTCGAACAGGTTGTTCAAGCCATGGTCTGGCATACTGTATTCAGCAGCAATCGGCGAGAAGTTCATCATACAGGCTTTCATCAGCCTGTAACGCTCTCTTGAATTAATCTCAAAAATATTCTCATGTCCCACAATGTTTCCTTTTCCAAGCTCTTCCACTTTTACAAGACAGACAAGCC
>JBAQYK010000265.1:0-1646 GCA_049299995.1 Candidatus Methanoperedens sp. | reverse complement strand
CTTATGAATCGCATATAATCATGCTTAATAATCTGGACTATTCCAGGGCAGTATATTTAAATAGGGAAAAGCTTGTAGAATTTATAAATGTTCTGCAAAGAACCAGCAACAATTGGGACAAAAAGCTGGAAGTAAACGAAGGATTGAGCTATTCTTTTCATGTTTTCGAAGAACAAAACCAGATTCTTTCAAAGGATATAAGCAGTCAGGATGTATCAGTAAAAGTTAGAAATGAATATGACTATGAGTTCTCATTTTATTTTCAAAGGTTTCATTATCTTACTACAAGTTCAACAACAGAAAAATCTATAGCGACGATTTCCGGGAAATATTTTCCTACTAAACAGATCATCAATAAAAAAGCTATAGATTATATTCTGGAAATATTACTGGTAGCTTTGGAAAAACTGCCGGAACCAGTAGAGAATGCACCAAAGCAGGAGGTGGGGTCTTCCATACCAGATAAGGAGAAAACTTGATCAGGATTTTATACCGAGTTGCGAAAATTAAAGAGCGCAAACGCACCATCCTACGCAAAGCTTCGGCACAGCAGGCAGGTTTGTCCCTACGGGGGAATATAGTTAAATAGGGCAAATGATTATTCGCCCCGACACAAGAATTTTGTGTTAGGGATTTTCTTTGGGGATTGGGAACTTTGGACTTAGCGGACGAAGATGTCTCGGAAAAGCGAACACCGCAGGTGCAGCAGGAGATAATGGAGTGTCTTTCAGGGTTTGATATAATGCTATAAAATGGACTGGCTAAGAATGAGTAATCCCCGTTTCATCTTCTTCGATTGAATCAAATATTGTTTCTTGTTTTACTTTATCATCTTTGATGTATGTCTTCTGGTATACATCCCGCTTAATTGAGTTGTTAATCCTCGGTCTATATTGTCCTTGAAGTGATACAAACTCCTGCAATACATCCGCGTTCTTGGAATTCTCTGAAGCAGCGCGGTATGCCATCTCAGAAAGAACAAAAATCGAGCCTTGCGGCTTCTTGAGTGGTAGTGCATTCTCTTTTGTAAACCATGTTTCAGCATTTATCTCTTTATAGAATCCCATTAATCTCGCTGCATACGCAAAAGCAGAGCCACTTAATATCTTTGTTATAGTTGTTATCCTTAAGCTACCATCAATGTTGACATCACACCCCATCTTCGCATAGAGCCCATAGTCTGATAAGAAAGCACATATCATAGCCGAAATCCCCGCGATATCCCAAAACTCTTTTGCGACCACGAAGTTACCATCATCCGCGCTTTTCTCATTGAAAAACATTAATTTGTTCCTATAAGCATTATGTATTGATGTATTTAAGTTTAAAGTGATCTTATTTAAACCTTCATTTGTATGCTCGTGTTGTGTTTGAGATTCGTTAATATCCCAAAACAAGATATAGACGTGTTCTTCGATAGCCTCACTATTCTCATTGTTTTCGGGATAAACAGCTACGGCTTGTCGAACAGCATCTCCAACTTTGAGCGCAGAAACTATAATATTGGCCAGTTCTGTCTCGAATGCATTATCTTTCTCTGACTCTTCGCCACAAGATGTTGACTGCTCAATTAGGAGGATAACATCACCGAAGTATGAGTAATAATGAGCAGGTAACTCTTTTCCTGCCTTTATAGCGTCCTCTAC
>JBAQYK010000264.1:0-3816 GCA_049299995.1 Candidatus Methanoperedens sp. | reverse complement strand
GTGTAAAAGAGGTACTTTTGCGCCTGAAAAAAGCGGGGCTTACAGGTCTTCCGGGAGGCGGCGGGGAGATATTTAATGAAGAGATACGGAAAAAACTCTGTCCCAACAAAATAAACGGTGAACAATGGCTCAAAGTTATGGAAACCGCCCACAAAGCTGGCATAAAAAGCAATGCCACGATGCTCTACGGTCACATCGAATCTGATGCCGACATTGTTGACCATATTCTGAGGATAAGAACCCTGCAAAAAAAAACATCCGGTTTCCAGGCATTCATTCCGTTGAGTTTCCATCCAGACAACACAGACCTCCAGAAAAGCGGTGTGAAGGGTCCCACAGGATTTGATGACCTGAAAATAATTGCAGTATCCCGCCTTTTATTGGACGGTTATGTCAATAATATCAAGACATACTGGGTTATGGTGGGCGAGAAGCTCGCACAGGTTGCGCTCCACTACGGAGCAAACGACATTGACGGCACTGTAATGGAAGAACGTATCACTCATGCGGCGGGAGGAACATCGCCGGAATACATGCCGAAAGAGAGACTTATTCATCTAATAAAAAATGCTGGCAGGATTCCGGTGGAAAGAACTACGAATTATGAGATTATAAAAGAGTATTGAAGCCCTCAATTATATCCCTTATCAATCCCTCGCGTTCCGATTCATTAACTACGCCTTCAACTTGAATTAAGCCTTAACTCCGCCAAATTTACGTATTAGGTATCAAAATTTAGGCTGTGCATGTTGAAACAGGCTTATTTTCATAATACCTATTTATGTACTATGAACTTGACACCATAAATGTCGATTGCTATCGAAACGTGCGATATAGTACCTAAAACAGGCAGAGTTACGGTTTAAACTGGGAAAAGTTCTGAACTGTGTTATACCAACACTTGAATTTTATCTGGATAAGCCAAATCGCATTCAAGAGAAGCTTTTGTTTTTGAAGAAACTTGTTAGCGAATTTAAAGAGATGATAGCAAATTGGGAATCTTTCAAGTATGTTAGAAGCTTTATCGAAGATGTTTTTAAAATTGAGAAAAATGCATTGTCTTTAGACAAATTGCACAAATATACGAGTCGTTCTGTCAAAAAAACGTGTTCTCTGGCTGTCCTTTTGATTGGCATCCTCGCTTCGATGGGATTTAAAGAAAAAGGAAGCTTGCAGAAGCTCGCTGAGTGGTGAGATTTTGGAGGGGGTTAGAAGCTTTTACCAGGGTTTGCGATTATGACTTGAAGAGGTTGTGTTATCTCAAGTATCTTGAAAAGATAGATATCCGGGTGGGGGGTTAAGACAATTTTGTCCCAAAGCCGGTATGTGTTGGTGATTTTCTAAAAAATATTGCACAAATCAGGCGGAGTTACGGGTTAATTCTAATGCCCATGCATCTGGTTTAAAAATCCATTCAAAAGGGGATAATTTTCACACTAATTTTTGTAAAAATCACCCGACTATCGCTAAACATCACCGACGTACTTTTCAATAAATCGTTTTACCTTCTCAGGCATCTCTCCCTTCATCTGGCTTGAAAGGTAGGAGTCCTTGATAAGCAGCCGTGTAACATCTATCATGTAGTTTTTCTTGAACTCACTCATCTCGTCTATCCTTTCAAGCTTATCCATGTAGAACTCCCGGAATGCCCTGAGCAAATGTTTGTTCAGCTCCTCCCGCGTCATGCTATGGGGCTTGACAATCGGTTCGATAAGATTGTATTTTGAATAATCAAATTCCTCGACATACGGCGCAAGTTCCGGATAAATATCAGAATAAGGCCACGGGGCAATCGCAAGGAAAAACGCAAGGTCGGGGTTATAATACTTCGCAAGTTTAATGGCAGAATCTATCGATTGAGGCGTCTCGTCAGGCATTCCCAGCACAAAAGAGGTTTCAGATATTATCCCCGCGTTATTTATCAGGTCAATCGCCTCTTTGGACTCCTCAACTTTAAGGTTTTTCTGGTAGCGGTCAAGAGTGTCCTGGCTCGCCGATTCGGCTCCCACGTATATGTGGACTATTTGTGCTCTTGCGTATTTGTTCATTATATCCTTATCCCGCAGGATATCGTCCACCCTCGTTTCCATCAAAAGCTCAAGGTCAAGATTCTTTGCAATGAGCAGGTCAAGGATTTCCTCCCAGCGTTTGCGGTCATACGTCGGGGTTTCATCCGCTATCATGGCTACATCAACACCATATGTGGAACTCAGGTATTCAAGCTCGGATACGAAATTTTCAGGGCTTCGCGCCCTCCATTTCTCCCTCCAGAAAAGCCTCTGGGAACAGAAGGTGCATTTCTGCGTGCATCCCCTCGAAGAACTTACAACTGCCAGAGTGGAGTTCTTTTTGGTCTTGAATGTATAATCCTTCCACTCCACAAGATTCCATGCCGCAGGCAGGACATCCAGGTCTGATATAAGGCTACGCTGTTTTGTACAGATAATTTTCCCGTCCTGCGAGTAGGCAATCCCCGGTACGTCGGGCTTCTTTCCAGCAAAAACACAGTCAAGAAGTTCCGTGGTAGTAATTTCGCTCTCCCCTCGTATTACGTAATCCACAACGCTGCCATCTTTTTGCAGGATTTCTTCCCAGCAGAAAGTAGGGTGTATTCCCCCGAGGAGCGTAATTATCTCTGGATTTACTTCTTTAGCAATTTTAAGAACGCCGATAGCATCGTAAAGGCTTGATGTATAAGCCGCTGTTCCCACAGCATCAGGGCAATAATCCTCTATGTGGTCCCTGATGTCATCAAACGTATGGAATTTTGACATGGCGTCGTATATCTTAACCTCATACCCCGCATTTTGCAGGCTTCCTGCAACATACACCATGCCAAGCGGCATCCATGTGCCTGCTGACTCCAGTACGCCGCAGTGGTAAGGCGGTGTTATCAAAAGAATTTTTTTTAACATTGCACCATCATAATGTTATATGAAATAATTATCTTTGTTTTCTCCATAGAAATATTACAGTTACTATTAATATTAATAAAGAAATTATAAGTATATTAGCCATATACGATTTTTCAACAATTCTCACCACTTCTTTTCCGTGAAAGCTCCTGAATTGCCCTTCAACATGGCAGCTCAGGCAGTCTTTGTCCGTTGCATCCTTATGTGAAGAATCCGACGGCAGGGGTTTTGCATTTCCCCATGCTTTTCGTATCACGGCATCCTCCTGCCTGTGGCAGAAAGTGCAATCATTCGACTGTGGAAGGTTGTCAACCGATGCTGTCCAGTGATACACATCGCTCCTGATAGCCACATCGGTATAATTCAGGTTAAAAGCAAAATATCCCCCGCTTCTGTCTTTGTATGTGAAACCCACGCCGTGGCACGAACCTTCTCCTGTTGAAGTATTGAATCCAAAACACGATGATAACCCGCCCTGCGGCGGCACGCTTATTGTGGAATTCGAGTAATGGGAATAAACCCTCGGAGTGCGATTGGTTACATCACTCCTGAGGAGTATTGTTGAAGCTACCAGATACTTGCCCTCAACATGACATCCTTCGCATGTGTTAACTATCTGGGAGGTATGCTCCTTCAAATTAACATGGCAGGCAGGACAGCTTTCTTGGTCAGGGGGCAGATTTGTATCATTTGAATCATCCGCTTCCCAATCGAATCCGCTGTGGATTGAAGTCGGAACAAAAGGCTTCTGGGTATGCTTCCCTGAAACCATGCTTGCGTTCCAGTGGCAATTAAGGCACTGCGCATCCCCATGCCTTACTTTATGGCAGGATGAACAGTCTTCTTCTGCAACTGCTCGCGCCTGTATAACTACAGTCGCTGCAAGTAAAATACCCATTAT
>JBAQYK010000263.1:0-3342 GCA_049299995.1 Candidatus Methanoperedens sp. | reverse complement strand
GGCGAGGAGACCGGATTTTCACCTATGCATCCAAGCGTAATCGAAACCAGTACCAACAACGATAATATCCTGAAATATTTGAATGTCACAATATCACTTGGAAAAATAATTAAAATTATATTAGTTTTTTACAATTATAGCAAAAAATAAACCGTTATTTACCGGCTGCTTTTGTTCTTATTTAGTTTATTCTTTTTTCTCTTCTTTTGCCATCTCTTTGTCCATCTTGTAGTCATCATAGCCCATCCATGCTACGATTAATCCTACAAAGAGGAGGAAGAGACCGATTGTTGCTTTCAATAAACTAATAAGTTCATTCCAATACCCGAGATATCCGTAAATCTGGGGTCCTGTGTACCATACAACACCGAGAATCAATATCACTATACCAATCAACATCTTTATTATATTACCTGCCGAAGACATATTATCACCCATGCTTTATTCTTTTACCCTGTATTAAGTTTTTTCATGTGGGCTTTGGTAGGCGCAGATTAGACAATATCCGGTAAATAGTGCATTAATATAGTCGTAGTGCTATTATTACGCTTAATATGATTGGGCTTGCCTTTTTGCAGGATTTTGTTATTATTTTTGGCGTAGCTATCGGCATCACTTTCCTGTTCCACCATCTCCGCATAGCGCCCATCGTGGGTTATTTGATTGCCGGCGTGCTGCTCGGTCCTTCGATACTGGGCTTCGTAAAAGACACAGTGTTGATCGAAACGCTGGCTGATATCGGAGTTATTCTACTGTTGTTTTTGATTGGTGTCGAGTTCTCACTCAATGAGCTTTTCAGGATAAGCCGCGCTGTGTTTGTCGGAGGATTCCTTCAGGTTTTTTTGACCACCGCAGCAGTAATCCTGTTAGCTCTCTATTCGGGCATCTCATTTGAAAAGGGGCTGTTTGCAGGTTTTTTAGTGGCAATGAGCAGTACCGCCATCGTGCTAAAGATTCTCTCTGACCGCGGAGAAATAGATTCCCCCCAGGGGAGACTATCCACTGCCGTGCTGATTTTTCAGGACTTAAGCGTCGTGGTAATGGTGCTGCTTCTGCCGATGCTTAGCGGAAATTCAGGTTTATCTGTCCTCAAAGTGGTGTTGAACGTTCTCTGGGCGCTGGCTTTTGTGGCTATGGTGATTGTGGCATCGCGGGTTGCCGTTCCTATGATTCTGTATCGCGTTGTCATGACCCATAGCCGCGAGATGTTTTTAATCAGTATCGTATTGATATGTTTCGGGACTGCTTATTTAACCTCGCTTGTGGGTTTGTCACTGGCGCTTGGCGCTTTCCTTGCAGGTCTTGTGATTTCCGAGTCAGAGTATGGAAACCAGGCATTCAGCGAAATGCTGCCGCTAAAGGACATTTTCAGTATTCTTTTCTTCGTATCGATAGGGATGCTGCTGGATGTAAATGCTGTGCTTCAAAATCCGATTGTTATAATTCTTGCAGTGTCAGCAATTCTTGTGATTAAATTTGTAATCGGGACAATCGTTCCTGTTGTGCTGGGATATCCGCTTCGTGTCGGCGTCCTCGTAGGAGTTGCGCTTTCACAGATTGGCGAATTTTCTTTCGTGCTGTCCAGGGAAGGAATAAAATCCGGTTTGCTTTCCGGCTACGAATACCAGGTTTTTCTCGGGTCAGCAATCATAACTATGGTGTTCACACCGTTTATGATACAGGGAAGCAGGAATTTTTCAGAACGTATCGAACGGCTGCCGCTGCCTCGCGGGTTGAAGCTGGGGCGCTTACATGAAGATGTCAATAAGGAAACTGAGTTAAAAAACCATGTGATTGTCGTTGGTTTTGGTCTGAACGGCAGGAATGTTTCAAGAGTGCTGGCAGCCTCTGATATTCCCTTTGTGGTGCTTGAGATGAATCCGGAGACTGTGAGGGGCGAGAAGAAGAAAGGTGTTCCCATTTTATACGGAGACGCTTCAAAGGAGGCTGTGCTTGGGCACGTTAATATCACTGCTGCAAATGCGGTGGTGATAGCCATTTCAGATGCGTCCGCCACGCGGGGAATAGTGGAACTGGCTCGAAGGCTTTCCCCGTCGGTCTATATAATCGCCCGTACCCGTTATACGAGCGAGGTCGCCCCGCTGTATTCACTGGGCGCAAATGCCGTGATTCCGGAAGAGTTTGAGACCTCGATTGAGATTTTTTCAAGAGTGCTGCACCGGTATTTTATTCCCGTGAACGAGATTGAAAAACACATCAGCTCGATAAGAAAAGACGGTTATGAGATGTTCCGCAGCGCACAGCAAAAATATGCCGTGTTCCCGGAATTAAAGCAGCACTTGCCCTATATTGAGATAGAGACTATCAGGATAGAGGAAGCTTCGCAGCTGGCTGGAAAGACCCTGGCTGAAGTCGGGTTCAGGAAAAAGTACGGTGTTACAGTTCTGGCAATCCAGCGCGGCAGGGAGACCATTACTAACCCGTCCGGCGATAACCAATTACAGGCTCAGGATATTGTCATACTTGTCGGGACGAAAGATAGCATTGCCGGCATATCCTCATTTGTTGTGCCGTATAAACAATAGCTTATTAAAAGCTGAATATATGGACGATTTTGATTTTCTGGTATTTTGCCTGCCTGTGCCTCATTTTCCCAAAAAACCTTTATGTTCTTTCAGGTATCGTTTGAAAAACCACTGCAGGAATATATGTTCATCTTTTTTTACCTGGGACAGTTCTAATGAATGATAATAACCAGCCCTTTTTTCATAAGGTATATTGAGCATGGGATAGCCGTGCCTGTGTAAAACGAAGTTCATCATCAACCTGCCTATCCTCCCGTTCCCGTCAGCGAATGGATGGATTGTAACAAGTCTGAGGTGGACAAGCGCCGCAAGTTCCACAGCGTGCTTTTTATCTCTGTTCTTGATATACCAATTGAAAAAATCCATGAGCAGCGGGTATACTTCTGCCGGAAACGGCGGAGTGAATTTGCTCCCGGCTATGGCTACCTGATGCTGCCTGAGCTTTCCTGCTATCTCTTTTTTTGTGGCTTCGAACAATTTTTTGTGGAAGTACAGCAGGATGTCCAGAGAAACGTCTTTTTTGCAATCGAGAATCTCATAGAATGCGTTTTTGTGCGCTTCTGCCTCTTTTACATCATGCAGTGGCTTTGCACCCGGGGTTATGCCTTTTTCAAGCAGGAGATATGTATCCCTCAAAGTCAGCTTTGAACCTTCTATCCTGTTCGTGTCGCAGGTGAACCTGATCATGAAATCTTCCATTTCTTTTTCTCTTTCTGATGGATATGTCATTTTTTCCCGCGCCGTGTATTCTTCTTTTATCTTTTCGAACTTATCGAACCATCTCTCACCGTACATC
>JBAQYK010000262.1:0-4548 GCA_049299995.1 Candidatus Methanoperedens sp. | reverse complement strand
AAGTGCCGTTATTGTTCAGGATGGGTTTGTTGTTTAAATTCAGCGCTGCACCAGGCTCGGTTTCACCGGTTATTGCTATCAAAGATACATTGGTCAAATAATTATCATGCGGCGAAAATATTACTATTTCCGGCTCCCCGGCAGCAGCAGAAGCTAAAACCGAATAAAAAATAAGCATAGCCAGTATACGATATGGTTTTTTCATGTTGTGTTTGTTGTATTCAGAAAATCGGTATAATTCGTGTAATTAATTGAGACATTATCCCCATGTATCGAATAATCCATGCTCCATGTGCCGTTCAGGTTTATTGCTGCGGTGACGTTCATCCATTTATATGAATGCCATTCAACCTCAAGTTCAATATAAGTATGGCATGCAACGCACATCTCGTTGCTGCCTGTAAAAATATTTGTGACGTTGCTTGCATTGGAGAAGTTATTATGTGAATCATTATTAAACTGGGTTGAATTTTGTGCTTTATGGCAATAGATACATTCAAATGTTGTTGCATTATGCGAAAATAAATCTGGCGCGAAATCAGAGACATTGTGGCAGTTTGCGCATCTTATTGTTTTATGCACACTGGTGCGCGAGAATTCTTCGTGCTCCTGTACGTGGCATGCATCGCACCTGGTAAAATCATCTGATGTACTGATTGCCCCTGTATGCACAGGTGAAAAAAATTCGATTACAACCATAGCAAAGCTAATTGAAATAAGTAATAATAGCCTATGGTTATTTCCTATCCGCATTATAGTTATGTAAGAAATTGATTCTACAAAAGTCTTCCTGCCACATGAGTCATAATTTAAAACAGCAATATTTTTAAATGGTTGCAGTGTTGTACAGCCTATGATCACGGTTTCGGACCTTACAGTTTTTCTTAAATGCCCCAGGATGTGCTATTTCATAAATAACGGGCATAATCTGGTAAAAGATATTACCCCTGCCTACATAGAGCGTCTGGTATTAAAAGAACTGGCTTTATCGTATGGATCGGCTTTTAACACTGGCGATGCACTTTCATTCCTGGACGAAGAACTTAACCGCCTTTCAATCGAGATTCGTGTAATCTACCGCAATGAATTGACGGGGATTGATGAGGAGACACTGGCAAATTCAGTAACTGCTGTCCGTTCCTGCATTGGGAATATATGTTCAAATCTTTCTTCCAACGGCGATTTTTATGCTAATGAACCAGTCCAGGACGAACCTGTACTGTGCTCTGAAAAATTTGGATTGACTGGCAGCCCTGACAGGCTGGTAAAAATAAATGACGGGTTTGTCCCCTCAATAATTAAAACAGGCAACATGCCGCAAAACGGCGTCTGGCAGGGTGACAGGCTGCAATTGACCGCATATTCCATTCTGGTTGAAGAAAAGTATAATTCCGTTGTTGAACGCGGGTTTGTGGAGTATGCGCGCTGGGGAAAGGTGAGAGAGGTGGTAATAAAGCGGCATGAGCGCAGGAAAGTGCTTCAAATCAGGGATAAAATCAAGAAGATTCAGAGCGGGGTGATGCCTGAAAAACCCGGAGATGCGCCGTGCGGGTACTGCGGGTTTACGGGGATGTGCGATGTGAAAACGACGCTGGCGAGCAGGTTTTTTTGACAGATGGGTTTTTCTTTATTTACCTGAAATAACATATCGCATATACACTACAAAAAACGAAACATATAGAGAAACCCAGCCCAAAATGAAAAAATCAGCCCAACTTTTTGTAGGTGCTTCAAAAGTCATATTTTGTATAATTTTAAATAGTGAACCTGTGAACAATGATACCGAAGCAAGAGCTAAGGCATAAGAAATGATTATAAATGGTCTGCTAATTTTTGGTGAAGTACCGTTAATTAAGAATATAATCCACGTCAAAGCTACAGTTATCGAGACTATACACGGCAATACCAATAATTCAAACTGAATCGCCATATATTCCTCAGAACTTCGCCCCTGTCAGCGTCTTCGTCTCGGTCACGCCCTTTAACGCCCTTATCTTATTGACCACTATATCGCTCAACGCCTCGTAATCCGGCGCCTGGATTTTCGCAATCAGGTCGTAATCCCCGAAAAGCGGATGTAACTCCTGGATTTCCTCCCACTTTATCATGGTGTCAAAAACTTTTTTTTCTGCTCCCGGAGCCACGTTAATCAACACAAAACCTACTGCCATTTTATATTCACCCATTACCTAATTGGCGTTTTGGGAATATAACGCTTTCCAAACGAATAAACATGATGATTATTTTACAATCACGCTGCCCGTAGCATTTGGATATTCATTAAAAGTCCGATTAATGGGGTTGTATTCAGCCAGCACAAAAGTATAATTCCCGGACTGGTTGAACTGGTATTGGTATTTATCCGAATACTCCATAAGCTTATTTTTAAATAGACCTTCCCTGCTTACCAGGGCAACCCTGGAACGCTGGTTTTCTTCGTTATTCCAGATTACGGTGTCTGATATGTTTATAATTATCAATCCAGGATAAAAACCGTGCGCAACATCCATTTTTACGGAATAGCTATTTTGCCTCTGTATTACCGCAATCGTTGGAGAGGCGGGGGTTGGAGCTGCCTCAACCGCCTGTGTTGTATTTACAGCGGGCATATTTGTGTCAGGAACTTCAGGCTGCGGTGGTGGTTGCAGGAATTGTAGCAGGAACATGAGCAAAAGAGAAAGGACAATAACAACGATAGCGCCCTTTACTACCATCATATTTTCCTGGATTATTCCAGGCATCCGTTTTTTTATTTCAGAAATCTTATCTTTCGACACGGGGATTTTTAATTGCACGACGTTTTCGTTAATATCTTCAGATTTTTTCGCCTCAGCAAAATCCTGGTACCAGTCGCAAGCAGGGTTCAGGCAGAACTGCGCTACGGGGATATTTACAAACCCGAGCCCGATGGATTTTTTTATGCTTTTTGTCTGAACGTCGCCCCTGCATTTCGGGCATTTTTTGGCAAACATCATAAGCCGTTTATATTATAGCGAGCAGTATTAAGATTATCGGAATTCTATATAAAAATACCCCGTATTTAAATATGGGGACTTACAAACAAAAAACAATGCACATAAAACCGCAAATACGGATTCTCGGCATTGATGATTCTGCTTTGATAAACGAGAAGGTTACAATAATCGGGACTTTTTTCAGGGGCGGTGAGCAGCTTGACGGTATTCTCAGGTCGGAAATAACAAAAGACGGAATGGATGCCACCGGGATTATAATCCGTATGATTAAGAATTCAAAATATTATACTCAAATAAGGGTCATCATGCTTGACGGCGTGACGTATGCAGGTTTTAATCCCATCGACCTGAAAAACCTTTACGATGAAACAAATATTCCGGTCATTGTTTTCATGCGCTCATGTCCGGATTTTGAGAAAATCAAACTCGCTTTGGGACAGCTTCCTGAAAAAGATAAAAGGTGGGACATAATCCGGCACGCAGGCAGGATATATAAAATAGCGCAGGAGAATCCTGTTTTTATCCAGCTATGCGGTATTGATAAGGACAGCGCAGTCGAGATTGTGCGCATGACATCAGTACACAGCAATATCCCCGAACCCCTTCGCGTGGCGCATCTTATAGCGACAGGGGTTGTGCTGGGTGAGTCAACGGGGAAAGCCTAACTCCTCTGCACAAAGACATTGAAAATCTTACCGTCCTGCTTGACCGCAAGCAATTTGTTCCCTGATTTTTTAGCCCATGAATCGATATTCTGCGGCGCCACAGGGTCATCGGCTATTATATGCAAAACCTGCCCGCTTTTGAGTTGCTCGACTCTTTTTTTTGTCAAAATAAGGGGATATGGGCAGCACTCGCCGCGCACATCCAGTGTTTCGTCTGGTATTATCTCTGTCATCAGAATACCATGTTAACGTCTGCTTCAAGTATCCTGTCTGTCAATTCACCAAGTGAAATTTTCTTTATCCCGTCAATGATTTCACTGTCGGCAATGCCGCGCTTTGCGATATCCCTGTCAAGAGCAAAGAAACTCACAAGTTCTATATTCTTGACAATTTCGGCTTCCACTGGCGGGACGTCCTTAATCCATACGGCAGCATCGCCGTATCCTGTTTTTTGCCCTTTTACTATTGAATGCACGCCGCCACTTACGAATATCAGGGAGGCTTCATTTCCTGCAGCGACCTGCGATGCAGCCATCGGAACTGCTGAGAATGCGTCTTCTTTTCCATACGGGGGCTGCGTTACTATTATATTAACTTTTTTTGCCATGTTTTCACCTCATGAAATCAGTATAGTTTTATCGGATTCTGCTGTCCACTCGCCGAGGTCGTAGAGCCCGCCTATTATGACGCCTTCTGTCTGGTACTTTGTGACACCTCTTGCGTCCGTGCATTTTATGCAGGCTATTGCATCTGCCTTGGGTTTCTTTATGCCCTTTTTCACTATTGTCCCGAATATGGTTTCTATCGGGGGGAACTCCTTTGGAGCCTGGTCTTTGTGCGCTATCACCGTGGCATCAAGGTAGTTGAAGAAATTTACAGTTATGCCTTTTTCCTTTGCAGCGTGTGCA
>JBAQYK010000261.1:0-3057 GCA_049299995.1 Candidatus Methanoperedens sp. | reverse complement strand
CTCCTGGGGCGAATGTCGCAACGCTCGGAAATGATGAAACCGGCTTTCCCCAGAATGGCAATGGCGCGGTTGATAAGCAATTCCTTGTTCATCAAAATTTGATTGTTTCTACGTCTATATAAAAGGTTTGATGAGTTCAAAAACGAGACTTTTTATTATTTTCTGATTTGAAAAACCACAGAGAGCACAGAGGACACAGAGAAAAGCGGCACCGCTCTGTGCTCTCTGTGCTCTCTGTGTACTCCGTGGTTTATTTTCCTTTTTATGACACCTATATCCAGAATAAAATAGAAAGTCACGTCATCATATTGCCAAGATTTATTATAAAAGGAACATAGTCTGAACCTGTGATTATCGGTCTTGACGACACGGATTCAAAAGAAGGCATGTGTACCACGTATCTTGCAGCCGTGCTCATCGAGAAGCTCGAAAAATACGGCACATTCAGGGAGTATCCCCTGCTTATCCGCCTGAACCCCAACATAATCTACAAGACGCGCGGAAATGCCGCCATAGCCATCCCGCTTGAATTGAAAAATAGTAAAGACACTGAAAAAGTTAAAGAAATAGTCATCGAAACCGTGAAAAACATGTCAGTTCTTTCCAATGAAAATACAAACCCCGGTGTTGTTTTTATCGAGAAGACCCCGGAAGAGATGGAGGCAGGACTTGCCGGACTTGCCCAATTCTCCATGCGCGCCGTGCAGGACGTGCTTGAGATTCATGAAGCGAAGGAACTGCTAAAACGCCATGGTATAAGCCACAGGGGGTTTAAGAACGGACGCGGGCTAATCGGCGCGCTTGCTGCTGCGGGTTTTGCTCTCACCGGTCTTCCGGATTACACATATGAACTGATAGCATACCGTCAAAAAGAGCGATGGGCAACGCTGCGGGAAATCGATGAGGAGTCGGTATGGGCAGCGGATGCCGCCACTCATCCGGACACATGGGATACTGTGGATTATGAGAATAAGCGCATCGTGTTCGCACCCCATTCGCCTGACCCCATTCTTTTTGGCATACGCGGAAACAGCGAAAGCGCTGTAAAGCGGGCGTTTTCGATGATAAAAAGCGAGCCTGTTGAACGGCATGTTGTTTATAAGACAAACCAGAATACGGATATGCACCTGATTCATGCAGGAGTGGGCGAGGCGTTGGATGACCGCTCATACATTCTTGAAGGAACGGTCGTCAGTCCCCCAAGAACGATAGCTGGCGGGCATGTGTTCTTTGAGCTTGCCGGGAACGGGACAAGTATTGGCTGCGCAGCATTTGAGCCAACAAAAAATTTCAGGCATATCATCAGGCAGCTTCTAACAGGCGATGAGGTATCGGTATATGGAAGCGTAAAAAACAGGACGCTGAACATCGAAAAAATAAATATTACATCCCTGAAAAACCATGTTTACCGAAATCCCGTGTGCTGCGGCAAACGGATGAAATCAATGGGTAAAGAACAGGGTTACAGGTGCGAAAAATGCGGCTCAGTAAAAAATGAACAGGAACTTGAGATGATTAAGAGAAATATTTTACCGGGATTCTACGAAGTGCCTCCATCAGCCCGCAGGCATCTTGCAAAACCGCTTATCAGAGCTCGCATGACTGCGGCGGCATCTTCTTGTGCTCATTAGCCCGCATCAGCGAAACCAGCCTATCCACCTGCCCTGGTGGGTAGAGTTTCCTGACTGCTGAAACATCCTGCTTCTCATCAACAAGCATACGGAGAATCTTATCGGCTGTTTCATAGGTTACGCCCAGTTCTCCCTCATCAGTCTGTCCTTTCCATAAGCCTGCCGTGGGCGTTTTATCAATAATCCGGGCTGGGATGCCCATAAATCGTGAAAGCCCGCGCACCTGTGTTTTATATAGACTTCCTATCGGCTCGATATCCACGCCTCCGTCACCGTATTTTGTGAAATAACCAAGCAACAGTTCGGTCTTATTCCCTGTACCTATAACCATGCGGTGCATGAGGTTTGCATGGTAGTATAATATACACATGCGCGTGCGCGCTTTCAAATTCCCTTTTACCGGAAGTGCAGTTTTATCAAAGTCGGGTATGATTTTTGAAAACGAATGCAAAATATGGGAAATCTCAATGACCTTATGCCCGATGCCAAGAATTTCTACGATTTCCATGGCATCGGCAATATCCTGTTGCGATGTTATGCCATTCTCAGGCAGCAGCAGCCCCAGAACATTTTCAGAGCCAAGCGCCTCGACAGTGAGATAGGCGGTCAGCGTTGAATCTATGCCGCCGCTTAAACCGATGACCGCACCGCTTGCGCCTGATTCCTGCACTTTAGAGCTTATGAAGGCGGCGATTTTGTCTTTAATGGATGGATAATTAATAGTCATCCGGTTTTAATTGGGTTATTTCTTATTAAAATATTACTTTCACCCCGCTCTGATAAGCTTTATATCCTCTCAGGATAAGGTATAATCTGCCTCTCAAACAAAAAACCAAACAAGAGGCTTGAGGAAATATATGAAAGAAATCGCAAAACAGATAGAAGCCCGATTCTTGGAACTGGGCGTTAAGGTACAGACAAGCGAAATTGAAAACAAACTGGAACAACTGGTAAATCAGTTCAAGGTTCCCCATGAGGAAGCGCGGAGAAACGTAATAAACTCCTTATTAAAGAAACACAATCTCCAGAAGTCGGATTTTTTTACACCCCGTGAAACACCGCAGGTAAAAGCATCTGACATCAAAGATGACGGGAAATGGGTAACACTGCGCGCAAAGGTGGTGCAGTTGTGGGATGCGAACCAGGAATCCATCTCGCAGGTGGGATTGCTGGGCGACGAGTCAGGGACAATAAAATTCACAAAATGGGCGAAAGCTTCTGCTTTGCCGACCCTGGAGGAAGGAAAGTGTTACATATTCAAGAATATAACCACTTCAGAATGGCAGGGGCAGTTCAGCGTCAAGATCAATAAGACAAGCGAGATAATCCCCATAAGCGAGGACATCGAGGTAGGCAGTACACCCACGGAATTCAGCGGCGCAATCGTGGATATACAGAGTGGTTCTGGATTAATCAAGCGCTGCCC
>JBAQYK010000260.1:0-1706 GCA_049299995.1 Candidatus Methanoperedens sp. | reverse complement strand
GCTAAAAAGAGGACATTTTTAAGTTGCTATAACAATATTCCCGGCAACTCCTTGAATTATTCCGTTCCAAATGCTATACTTATGCCGCCACGGAGTCCTGAACGGTTTTCAGGATTTTGTGGTTTTTTCATTTCTGAAGAAGGGAACAATGAAATCTATATCGCTTCGACTCCCGGCGCTTTGTTTGTGCTTCTGCTTTATATTTGAACAAACGGGTGTGGCTCAAGTCTCGGTAACACCACTCACCAGCACGTTCAGGCCCCTGCATTTACGCTCGCTTACCTATAATACAGCTGCGGATGACTTCAGGATATTTCTTGACCGGGGCAATTTGAATAACCCTTTGCCATCGGCACAAGAGCCGACGGTTCATAAAGTGCTCGAGTATTTCCTTGTCGGTGTTGCCTTGCGTGATAGTAATTTCCGGGTTAATCTAAGGCCTGATGGTGCGGATGACATCATTTCTCCCGACCTTGCCTCAACCGATGCGGGTAAAGTGCTTCTTGAGGCGGATCTGCAGTTAAAAAAAGACACGGCAGCGTTCACGTCGCCGCAGACTCCCGAAGGGAAACAGTATTGGGATAAGCTCTATGCGAAAGCGCAGGAGTTGTTTGGGTCCGAAGACGTTGAGATTCCGGCCTTGACCCGGCCTTGGATAGTCCCGGACGAAATTATCATCGGCGAGGGCGGTGATAACGCCTACATCTTTAAAGCGACGCTGAAAGTAATGCTTGAGCAGGACCGCATCGAAGGTTCATCCGATTTTGACTTCTCGGACAACCGCGTGAAGATCCTCAACGAATATACCGCGTCTCTCATCCGCCAGTTGATCATCCCCAAACTGAACAGGGAAATAAATCTCTCCCGCAGGTATGCTTCTTTGAGGCAGGTGTATTATTCGCTTATCCTCGCCCAGTGGTTCAAACAGAAATACCGCGGCAACAGCGGATTCTATTCGTCATTGATTGACAGCGGCAACCTGAATGGATTGACTTCAAAGACAACATGGTCACCGGCGACCTATTTTCAAGCGTATAAAGATTCTTTTAGCAGGGGGGAATATAACATAACAGAACGCAGCTATTCAAAGGGCGGCTGGACGCTTCAGACATATGTCTGAGGAGGTATTGAATTCGACAGGGGAATGGCTCGTTCCGTTAAAACCCATATCATCGATCTCGGGTTCAGAGTGAAGCCTGAATATCTCGCGGAATTCCGGTTTGGGCGCGCTGGTTTAAGCATGGACGGCGGGGAACAGAGAGCAGTGCAGGCCATAGTCCCGAGCAATTTCTTAGTACTGCCCTTGAAGGACGCAAAAGACGCCTCGCGATTCGGCGGTAAAACCGCCTCATTGTCGAAAATGATGGAGTTGGGTTATCGAGTGCCTGATGGCATTGCCATCTCGAAAGAAGCGTATGAAGAGTTCATCCTGCGGCTTGATCTCTCGACTACGATAAATGACATATTGAAAGAAGCTAATATCGACATGGGGAAGCCGGAAACTGCAATGCAGGCAGCCCAACGCATTCAGGAATATATGCTGGCTCGGGAAATGCCTGTTGATATGCGGGACATCCTGGCAGCTGGTTACCGGGGACTTACAGGAAAAGGCAAGGCCGCGTTGAAGGTCAGCGTGCGTTCCAGCGCTATAGGCGAAGATTCCGACTTGACCGCTTTTGCCGGCCAGTTCACGACCATTCTCAATG
>JBAQYK010000259.1:0-2484 GCA_049299995.1 Candidatus Methanoperedens sp. | reverse complement strand
GTTAGTAATAGCTCTTATAATAATATCCATCATCCCGTACGCTGTAATAAGCTACCTGAATTATTCAGCAGAAAAAGATGCCCTTGAGAAAAGGGTATTCGATGAGCTAAGTTCGTTGGCTGAAGCCAAGAAAACCCATATCTTAACTGTCGTTAACTTCAGAACTGCACAGGTAAGAGAGATCGCCACCACCGGCTTCATGCAAGAAATAGAGCTTAAAAACACCAACAACATTGACGCTAATCTCAAAAGAGTGAAGAAAGAAATTCCTGAATTTTTCCAGATTTCTGCCCTTAACCGCAACGGCACTGTTGTCGCTTCCACTGAAAGCAGGCTAATAGATACAAACTATGCTGATGAGGATTTTTTTAAGAATGGGAAGGAAAACCTGTATATTGGGGGCATAAATTATTCTGGCAACACAACCGGATATATAATTTCATCGCCAGTATTAAATAGAAATACAGGCATGCCAATAGGGGTGGCAGCGGTCTGGATATATCCTCGTTTTATTTACGAAATTACCAGCGATTATACAGGTTTGGGGGAAACAGGCGAATCCCTTCTTGTCCAGAGAACAGGAAATGAGCTCATCTTTTTAAACCCATTGCGCCACAATCCTGAAGCTGCCCCATTCCTGCGTTTTCCCATGGACTCCAACCTTGCCATGCCTGCAATTCATGCTGCAAAAGGAGAGAACGGTACAATCAGGGCGCTTGACTATCGCGGGAATGAGGTATTTGCAGCATATAATTATATTCCTGCAGGCGGCTGGGGGCTGGTGGTAAAGATGGATTCTTCCGAAGCGCTGATGCCTGTAGCCGATTTTAAAAACAGGTCAATTGTGCTTGGTATGTTCTATTTTGTTGCTATTGCGGTTATGGCTTATATTCTCGGAAGAAGACTCGCCAGCCCGCTGATTTCACTTTCGGATGCTTCCAAAAAAGTAGCTAAAGGTTACCTGACAGTTGAAATAAAGCCCCAGAGCAGCGATGAAATCGGTGAGCTTGCGCAGTCCTTCAACATGATGGTAAAAAAATTGAAAGAAGTATATGAAGGCATGGAGCAGAAAGTAAAGGAAAGGACGGGGGATTTAAGCAAAACAAACCTTGAACTTGCCGCTCTCGTCAAAACAAACCAGAGCATTTCAAGCGGGCTTGATTTAAATAAGGTTCTGGAAATAGCTGTAAGGGAAGCGGTAAAAATAGTTAATCTGTCCTATTGCTCTATTGTGCTTGTGGAAGAGGGAAAGGATTACGGTACCGTAGCTTCAGAGCACAGCCCCATGAGTCATATAAAACCAACACCGGGAGAAATATTGTATCTTAAAGATTTTCCTGTATTGAATGAAGCCTGTACTGGTAAAAAATATGTACTGGTCCAGGATACCCAAAAAGCTCCACTGCTTCCGAAAGAGAAAGAGATGGTAGAAAGGCTGGATATGAGGTCTATCCTTGTAGTGCCTCTTGTTCTTGGTGAAAAAATCCTTGGAACCATGCTGTTGTCCAGTCTTGGCGAAGTTAAAGAATTCAGTGAGGAAGAAATCAATATCTGCCAGACTATTGCAAACCAGGCGGCAATTGCTATTGAAAATGCGCATTTGTATTCTGAACTCAAAAACCATGACAGAACCATAGAAACGCTTTTTGAGATCGACCGTGTAGTAAGCGGTTCACTGTACCTGGATGAGCTATTGAGAGAGGCAATTGACAAAACCATTCAGGTAACTTCGTCCGATGCAGGATGGATTTATTTACTGCAGGAAGATGCAGAGACTTTGAGCCTGAAAACCTATATCGGCGTATCCCATATGTTTGCCGTGATTGCCTCAAAGCTAAAGGTTGGGCAGGGAGTATCGGGACAGGCAGTCAAATCCGGAAAACCGGTTATGATGGATATCGAAAATCAACCCTCTCCAGAGATATCCCCCCTTATGATAAAAGAAGGTATAATTTCCCTTGCCGGCATTCCCCTTACAGCAAAGGGAAAAGTCATTGGGGCTATGGTCTTATCAAGCCGCAAGCGCAGGACGTTCTCTAAAGAAGATATTGATATGCTGTTGTCCATAGGCAGCCAGATAGGGGTGGCGATTGAAAATGCCAGGTTGTATTCGGAACTCATTCACCATGACCAGACAATGGAAACCCTTTTTGAGATAGACAGGGTGGTAAGCCAGTCTCTGGATATCGAGGAGATATTCAAAGAGGCGCTTGCCAAAACCATTCAAGTGACTTCTACGGATGCGGGTGGAGTTTATTTACTTGAAGAAAAGGAAAAAAAGCTGATACTCAAAACTTCCATAGGCATATCTTTGGATTTTGCAAGAGCTGTTTCTGAAATAGAAGTCGGAGAGGGTATTGCAGGAGGGGCGGCACAGAGTAAAGAGCCCCTGGTCGCTGATATAGAACACTACCCCAGCCGTGATCTTCTGCCTTTTTTGGAAAAAGAGGGGTTTGTTGTGCTTGTTGGTGTGCCCCTTATGGC
>JBAQYK010000258.1:0-1857 GCA_049299995.1 Candidatus Methanoperedens sp. | reverse complement strand
CCAGGGCCCTGTTATTATATCGAGAAATACAAGTTTAGTGGTAAAAGAACAGGTAATAGAAGAGCTGGCGCATCCTGCGCATCTTACCTACGAAGATATCGGCGGGTTGCGGCGTGAAATCGGCTTAATCCGGGAGATGATAGAACTTCCGCTGCGGCATCCTGAGCTTTTCCAGAAGCTGGGCATCGAGCCGCCAAAAGGGGTTTTGCTCCACGGTCCTCCGGGTACGGGCAAGACCATGATAGCCAAGGCTGTCGCAAACGAGACTGATGCGAATTTTGTTTCGATAAGCGGTCCTGAGATAATGAGCAAATATTACGGCGAAAGTGAAAAACATCTTCGTGAGATATTTGATGAGGCTGAAAAGACTGCTCCGACCATTATTTTTATAGATGAGATTGACAGCATTGCCCCGAAAAGAGAAGAAGTCACAGGCGAAGTGGAACGCCGGGTGGTGGCGCAGTTATTATCGCTGATGGACGGACTGAAAACGCGCGGTCAGGTGATAGTCATTGCAGCCACGAACAGACCCAATGCGATTGATGCCGCGCTCAGGCGCGGGGGAAGATTTGACCGCGAGATAGAGATTGGTATTCCTGACCGCAACGGGAGGCTCGAAATACTCCAGGTACATACACGGGGGATGCCGCTGTCTGAGGACATGGCTGAGGAAAAGGGGATGCGCGAAATTGCCGACATGACACATGGTTTTGTAGGCGCTGACGTATCGTCGCTCTGTAAGGAAGCGGCCATGCATGCAATTCGCCTCATACTGCCAAAAATCAATATCCAGGAAGAGATTCCCCCCGAGATTATGGAAAAAATCGTGGTGACTAAAGAGAATTTCCTTAATGCGCTTGTGACTATCGAGCCCTCTGCCCTGCGGGAAGTTTTTGTGGAGGTGCCTGCTGTTAAGTGGAAGGATATAGGGGGGCTTGAATCAGTTAAACAGGAACTCATAGAGGCAGTTGAATGGCCTCTTAAATATCCCGAAGCATTTGAAGCAATAAATACCCGACCGCCTAAAGGGGTGCTGCTCTTCGGTCCTCCTGGTACTGGAAAGACCATGCTTGCAAAAGCCATAGCTACCGAGAGCGAGGCGAATTTCATAAGCATTAAAGGTCCTGAACTCCTGAGTAAATACGTTGGAGAGTCGGAGCGCGCAATAAGGGAAACATTCAGGAAAGCCCGCCAGGCTGCGCCAACTATAATCTTTTTTGACGAGATAGATTCCATCGTTCCCACGCGCGGGGCGGCATTCGATTCAGGCGTGACTGAGAGGGTGGTAAGCCAGATCCTTACAGAAATTGACGGGCTTGAAGAACTTAAGAACGTGGTGATTGTGGCTGCTACAAACCGACCTGATATGGTTGACCCAGCGCTCCTGCGACCAGGCAGGCTCGACCGGATTATTTACATAAGACCTCCTGATTTAAAAGAAAGGGGAATGATATTCAACATTCATCTAAAAGGCAAGCCCCTGTCTGATAATGTCGAGGTGACAGCTCTTACAAAGAGAAGCGAAGGGTATGTGGGGGCTGACATTGCTGCCATATGCCATGAAGCCGCATTGCTGGCGCTGCGGGACTGTATCAAACCAGGAATGGAAAGAGAGGACGTTAAGAAGAAATCACTCAATATCAGGATTAAAAACGAGCATTTTGAAAAAGCTTTTAGTATGGTGAGACCTACTACATGGGATTTAAAAGAATATGAAGCGATGGCTGATTTTTCAAAAGCAGCCCGCAAAAAGAGAAAGAAAAAGGAAAAATAGAGTATGGAAAAAAGAACTGAGTTTGAGGAATTCATACGGCAATTGGAAGAAGTTGTAGACGGTATTATGGAGGAGATTGATAT
>JBAQYK010000257.1:0-5311 GCA_049299995.1 Candidatus Methanoperedens sp. | reverse complement strand
CTTATCAAGAGCTTCCTTACGACCCATTGTTGATTCAATACGACCGAGGAGAATTCCTTGTAACCTTACGTTTTCTTTTTCTAAGTCACTAATTTTTTGTTCTGAATTTTCATAAGGTTTAAACCATTTGCCATCAGATGGAATGTTAAGATTTGAGCATTTATGCGCTTCAGGTAAGCGATGTTCACCACAAAAAATACTACCACAAAATTTACAATTATATGGCATAGAATTTATAGGTTTTTCACAAAATTCACATAGCATAATTTCACCTTTTATTTAAAAAATAAAGTATTATCGCTATAAAAATAATCAATACTATGAAAAAGAACAGTATGTCTCCAAGTGACCAGTTGGTATTGCTTTGACTGTAGTTTGATGATTTATATATTTGTTTCTTTTTATTAGGTTCATCGTGAAATATAACTTCTGAAGTACCAGGAATGCTATAAATATCCACTCGTTTGTTATGATGTTTTTTCTTTGCTGTAAAAAATTTGTCTGACATAATATCAGGTCTTTTTTTTATTTACTACTTTAAATTGAACTATTCTTTCATATCATATACATTTCCACATCTTTGACACTTCCACTGCCAGTTTAATGCACTTTTGTTCTTAGAACCACATCTTTCATTTCCAAATCCCTTTATCAACAATTTTTTTAAAAATCCACCATGCGAGAGCATGCGCGTGTGCATAGTTATTCGTCGGTTATTGATTCCCTCTAAGTTTCGCAAGGTCGTTGGGGTGAGCCAGAAGCTCATTGAAATAAATCTTTTTGCCCGTCCCTGTCATGTACAGGCGCACCCACCAGAGTATCGTCAGGGGCGGAATAACAAAAAGACTTAGGAACATGTTGATAAAAGCCCAGATGACGCTAATGACTGGAATTCGTCCCACAAACTCACCAAAAATAGATAAAACAATTACAATTACTCCTATAACCAGCCACAGCATGAAAACATCGGACTTATGATTGTTGAAGAATTCAAAACCAGTGCGTATCCCGTCAATTGGACTAAGGTTATCTATCACGATGGCGTACGTGAAAACCGCCAGGACAAGGTTTAATATCACAATGTAAATAACCCACAATAAAAATCCGCCAATTAACAATAAAATCCCGTCTGGTTTTTCGGGAGAGAATATTTGGGTGAAATCGGTCTTCATCGCCCCGGGCACAATGAATACTATGCCTGCAAGGGAGAGCAGCCCGACCAGGATTTCCGCAAGATATAAATTTACAACATTCTTTTTCCCCGCCTCCATCATAGTTGGCAGGTCTGATTTTCCGGTTTCTGTTGCCTTTTGTGTCATCCCGATAGCTCCTGCCACGAAGAATGACTGGACAAATGAAGCCACTGCAAAATATATGAGAACCAGAACCACGATTTCAGTAAGGTGCTGTGTTACTAGCGGAAGGATGATGAAGGCGACCTCTTGCGGACTCGCTGCATTTTCAAGAGATGATAAAGACGAGCTTAAAGAAGAACCAAAAATATAAAAAAAACCAAAACCAAGAACGAAAACTGCCAGCAAGCCTGTTACAAACGCATTCATTACAATAGGAATGCACAGATTTAGATTATTGGTATATGTTTCAATGCCGTTATTTATGATTTTACCTGTATCTTCCACCATTTTCATTACCCGCTATTACTTATTACTTGATTATTTATTAATGTAACCCTCAAAAACAACAGGTACCTGACCAATCAGTATCAAGTAAATCCCGGATTTGATTATATCAGTCATAGGCTTTTTGTTTTTACAATATCTCCTTCAATATCCTCGATTTCATGCACGAACGTTTTGGCTATCTCCTGCGCGACAGGTTTCCAATCTTTTATCCCGAAATCCGAAAGGGCGGCGGTTTTTACTTCAGGAGGCGTGCCTCTTGTTGTGATGTTTATCCCGCAGTGCACTTTCTCACTCGATACCCCGGCGCTGGCTATGCTCACGGTGAGTTTTCCATCGCCGACAAACAGGTCGTCCCCGTTCCTTTTTGTTTGTATCCCATGAGCCGCAAGGACATCCCTGACGCAGACGATGAGCAGGCGCTGCATGTAATAGGCAAGGCGCATGCTTGCAGGCGAATCGAATCGCTCCACAATAATATGTATCAGGTCATCTCCCTTGATGGTTTTCCCGGCTTTTTCGTCTTCGAGGTCTTTCATGTTCTCAAATGTTACATCCATTGCGCCGTGAAAAACCACGATTGAATCGCCTTTTATCCCTGCGTTGTATGCCCAGAGCGGAGCAATTTGTGAGCCGTCGTATTTTATGGGTTTGGGAAGGATTCTGGAAATCATATGAATGCCTGTTTGTAATGGGTTTCTATTAATATATCCTTAAGCTTTAAATCGCTGCACCAAGCGAAATCACAGGTTTATTGGCGCCTGTTTTGCACGAATCCGTGCATTTCATACAGGCAAAGCAGTCAGGAGCTTCTATGGTCTTGCTTTTTCCGGTATATTCCTTGCATATATCCAGATGACACCCGGTATGGCATTTCTTGCAGTTCCTGCAATCCTCTATGGATATATGAAGTATTTTATTTCCCGACAAAAGAGATTGCGCATACCCCACAGGACAGAAACTGCACCATGTCCTTGGCATATATACAATACCGAGCGGTATTGAGATAAAAAGCGTGGTGACAATGCACAGGAAAACGATAAAACCGCCGATGGAAGCCAGTTTATCCTGTGACGCCAATAGCGGGTTTTTCCCCAGGAGGACGATGAGGAACATGACCGCCATTATCGAGGCGATGAACAGTTTGAATCCTGTGGTTCTCAATGTTCCGGGTATGCTTGCTTTATGTGATATTTTCTCCATGACATATTCCAGGAATGTACCACGGGGACACAGCCACCCACACCAGAACCTTCCGAGTATGGGGGAGAGAAGGAGTCCCCCGGCTATTATAAACCCTATCAGTAAAAGCCCAATCTCGAAGTAAAAATCATTATGCGTTATTATCCCGTACAGGGCGACAGCAAATATCACCGCGCTTATCGCAAGAGAGGTAACCTGGGTTTTTTTCCTTATTTTTGAGTATTTTTCCATATTAATCTTCCAAAATACTTGATACCCATAATAGTATATAATGGTTTTGCCACAAACATACACAACCAATAAATTAATCCCCAGATTCTTACAAAATAGGGTTTTGCGATTTATGCAAGCGTAGCTTTCACAAACGCAAGAAACGGAGGAGAAGGCTTCCCTGGTCTTGACCGAAACTCCGGATGGAACTGCGAGCTGAAGAAAAACTTATGCCCGGGAATCTCTGCAATCTCCATCCTGTGGTCGTTTTTACCAGTGAACTTCATGCCTTTTGCCTCTATCTGCGGTATGTACTTCGGGTTCACCTCATACCTGTGCCTGTGCCTCTCGATAAGAGTGGTGCTTCCATAGATTTTCTGTGCAAGCGAGCCTTCTTTCAGTATCGCCTCACAGTTCCCAAGCCGCATTGTGCCGCCCATATTCCTGACATTCTCCTGCTCCGGCAAAAGGTCAATAACAGGATGTTCTGTTTTAACAAGCTCGGAGCTGTTTGCGTCTTTCAATCCGACCACGTTTCGCGCGAACTCAATAACCGCAAGCTGCATGCCAAGGCATAAACCAAGATATGGGATATCGTTTTCCCGCGCGAATTTTATCGCAAGTATCTTGCCCTCGGTTCCCCGCACGCCAAAACCCCCGGGGACAAGTATGCCGTTGTATTTCCTGAGACTGTCTATTGATTCAGGTTTTTTCTCAAATACCTCTGCATCAATCCAGTCTGTTTTCACGCGGCAGCCGCATTCTACGCCTGCGTGTTTGAGCGCCTCGTTTATACTGATGTATGAATCCCCGAGATGCGCGTATTTCCCGACAACGGCAATGCGTATTTCATGGTCAATTGAAGCCATCTTTTCCATCAGTTCATCCCACTCATGGGAGATTTCCATCGGAGTGAGTTTTAGTTTCTCCATTAAATAACCGGAAAGCCCTTCCCGTTCCATCAGGCTTGGAACGTAATAGATGTCCTTCGCATCATGCGCGCTTATCACCGCATTTGCAGGCACGTCGCAGAAAAGGGCAATTTTTGATTTGGTATCAGAAAGCACGGGTTCCTTGCACCGCACAACTATCGCATCCGGCTGGAGACCAAGGCTGCGGAGTTCCTTTACCGAGTGCTGTGTGGGCTTTGTCTTCTGCTCGCCCTGCGTATCAAGGGGCACAAGCGTCACATGCACGAAAACAATATCCTCTTCTTTCTCCTCGCTGTGCATCTGGCGCACCGCTTCGAGGAACGGCATGCTTTCGATGTCGCCAACAGTGCCGCCCACTTCTATAATACAGATATCTGCTCCGCTTTTTTTAGCCACTTTCCTGATGCGCTCTTTTATTTCATTGGTTATGTGAGGAATAATCTGCACGGTCTTGCCAAGGTAATCCCCGCGTCTCTCTTTCTCTATGACAGTCTGGTAGACCTGCCCTGTTGTGATGTTGTGCTCGCGCGTGAGTTCGATGTCAAGAAAACGCTCGTAGTTGCCAAGGTCAAGGTCAACCTCGCCCCCGTCCTTGAGCACAAAGACCTCCCCATGCTGGTACGGGCTCATGGTGCCTGCATCGATATTGATGTAGGGGTCGATTTTGATAGCAGTTACATTGAAACCCTTGTTTTTTAAAATGCGCCCGATGGAAGCGGCTGTTATCCCTTTCCCAAGCCCGCTCATCACACCGCCTGTGACTATGATGTACTTCATGCTCCTTTTCATTGGCAGACGGTGAAATATAGTTAATGGATTGTGTTTGTAAACCAGAGTAGGCAAAATTTAATATCTATACCTGCTTACTTGTAGCAGGTGATTCAATGAAAGTTTATATCTGTGATAAAAGCTGCTGTCCTGCAGTTGAAATTCTTGGAGACGAGGTATTGATAGGCGAAGCCGCGAATACCGTCAGGCTCAAAAAGAACGAGTGGAACAGGCTGGTTGAGAAAATCCGGTCAGGCGAGCTTGGTTCGATTTAAGAAAATCCCTTCTTACCTACAAGGGGCACGAACACAACGCCCCCTTTTGCTTCTTTTTTCAAGCCGTCAATTTTTGTCACAAGGTAGAGTTCCTGCAAATATTTGCCTACAGGGATAACAAGTTTTCCACCGGTCTTGAGCTGGTCTGTTAACGTCTCCAGGATTTCAGGAGAGGCGCATGCAACGCTGATGCGATCGTACGGCGCATAACGCGCAAGTCCGAGAGAGCCGTCCTCTACTATCACGGTGACATTGGCGATGCCTGCATTTGCGAGGTTATCCC
>JBAQYK010000256.1:0-1551 GCA_049299995.1 Candidatus Methanoperedens sp. | reverse complement strand
GTGGTTATCTATTCAATAGCTGTATAAGAAAATGCGTCTATAAATTCCCATGCGTTCAAAAATAAACCTGATATGATAAAAACAGATTCAATACTTGAAATCAGTTGTGGTGGGCACTCAACGCTGTATGAGAAGAGAGGCAGTGAGTGGGACTTGTTCGTGGGATTAGACATTAACATGAGCCTGTGCAGGGAAGCCAAGAAGCAGGGGCTTGAGGTTGTGTGCTGCGACGCCTTTAACCTGCCATTCAAGCCGAAATCATTCCAGGACGTATATATCCAGTGCTTCACTGCGCTTCTTGAAAAAGATGCCCTCAGCGATGCGTTCCAGGAAAGCGATTATGATGGGTTCTGCGAGTTCATGGGGCGCGAGATAGATTATGCATGGCAGGTGATAGACCCGTTCTATGAGCTTTTGATGGAATGCAAACAGGTGAGCGAGCATATAATATGCCTGCCCTCGTGCAATATTGAGATGAATAAATATTTAGTGAACGCGGTCAAGAATTTGCCCAGCGTTACGATTGATGTAGATAATCCCAAAAATTGGGGCGGAAAAGGAGAAACTTGCGTGATGTATCTGGATATTGACTGCACGATATACGTTTGAATTACAAACATTTTTAGCAATTAAAGATAATCTGGATGTCCATGGTCAGAGTCCTTGCAACGGGTACGTTTGATATACTTCACCCAGGACACCTGCTGTATCTCTCGGAAGCAAAGGCCCTGGGCGATGAGCTTTATGTAATAGTGGCGCGAGATTCGATGATAAAACACAAGCCGAAGCCCATTGTGCCCGAAGGACAGAGGCTCGCGATGGTTCAGGCGCTGCGCATGGTGGATAAGGCGATGCTTGGGAGCGAGACCGATATTTTCGAGCCGCTTCGCACGATTAAACCAGATATAATTGTGCTTGGTGAAAACCAGTTTTTCAAGGAAAAGGAACTGGAAGCCCAATTAAGAGTTCATGGCATAATTGCAAAAGTGGTAAGAGTACAGTCCTTTGAGCAATGTAAGCTTTGCAGCAGCGCGGCGATAATCAGAAAAGTACTGGAGCGTAACAGGTAATCACGTTAAGACCGCTTCCATCCGCCTGAGGGCTTCCCTGATGCGCTCCTGCGATGTGGCATAAGAAATCCTGATAAAATCATATCCGGCTTCGCCAAAAGCCGCGCCCGGTGTGGTTGCAACGAATGCTTTGTTAAGTAAAAGCTCGGCAACCTTTTCCCCGCTTCCGTATTCGCTCACGTCGGCAAAAGCGTAGAAAGCGCCGTCAGGCATGGCACATTTGATGCCGAGTTTATTCAATCCTTTGACGAGCAAGTCCCTTCTTACCTTGAATTCCCGAACCATATCTGTGATACAGGTCTGGTCGCCCTGGAGCGCCGCTAAACCGGCATACTGCACAAACGACGTCGCCTGGCTCACGGAATGCGAGTGAAGCTTGAGCATCTGTTCGTAGGTTTCCTTTGGCGCATGCACATATCCCAGGCGCCATCCTGTCATGGCGTAGGCTTTTGAGAATCCGTTGACTGTAATCGTTAAGTCC
>JBAQYK010000255.1:0-6647 GCA_049299995.1 Candidatus Methanoperedens sp. | reverse complement strand
GTGTATAATCATTCACATACAGCCGGATGTGCTGGTCAATCACGTCATCATCCAACTCCTGCGCATTGCTTTTGATATAATCTCTTGTTTCTGCGCGGTTTTTGAACGCATATTCAACACTCTCTTTAATAGTGCGGTCTATTTCTCTTATTACCTCCGCGCCCAAATCCCTCCTTGCAAGAATCCCGCCCAGAGGTATAGGCAAGCCCGTCTCCTCCTCCCACCATTCCCCGAGGTCGATGAGCTTCATGAGATTGTAATTTGGATACGTAAATCGTCCCTCGTGGATGATTAAACCCGCATCAACGATTCCAAGGCTTACTGCGTTCATGATGCGGTCAAACGGCATCTCAACTATGTTTTTTATCCCGGGCGCAAAGAGCTGCAGCAGGAGGTATGCAGTCGTCATTTTTCCAGGTATCGCTATCTTTGAACGGGCAAGGTCAGGAACAGAGGCTTTAGCGACTAACAGGGGACCGCATCCCCTTCCAAGCGCGCTGCCGCTATGTAGAAGGCAGTAATCATCTCTTAAAAAACCAAAGGCATGGAAAGATGTTTTGGTTATATCCAGTTCTTTGTGCAAAGCCATCCGGTTCAGTGTTTCCACATCCCTGAGAATTTCAGAAAACTCCATATCAGATTTGAGTTTTTTATGTGTCAGGGCATAAAAGATAAACGTGTCGTTCGGGCAGGGGGAATAACCTATGGTGAATTTCATATTAACCTTTTAACCACTTCACTTACTAACTTATTGCAATGCGAGACAGCCAGCGGGATGTTCCATTTTTCCATGTCCCGGTTTTCCACCATGTTGCTTATGCCGCGAATCTCAAGCATGGGGACCCCGTATAACGTACAGATATGAGCCACAGCAGCGCCTTCCATGTTTTCGCATATGCCGTTAAAGCGTTTCCTCAGGAGCCCCCCGCTCTCACAGGTTCCTGAACACTGGGATACTGTTACAAAATTGCCGGAATTAACATTAAAACCCATGTCTTTTGAAACTGAAAGCGCGAACCTTACTGAATCCGCATCCATCGGGAAGGTATTGTAGTATTCTTTCTCTTTTTTTAATAAAGGGAAACCTGTGAACTCCATTGGTTTCCATCCTTCATTTGTTAATACGCCTTCTTCACCGTAGTTCTCACTCACTGCGACAGCCACATCGCCAACGCCTCCAGAATATGCGCCTGCGATACCGAAAAGTATCATAAGGTCGATATTGTAATTTTCCAGTATTAACGTTGCAGAGTGCGCAGCATTAACCTTGCCCACGCCGCAATGAGTGAAAACAATGTGTTTCCCGTGCAGTTCCCCTTCGGAAATGGTTTTTGATTCTTCATGCGGGTTCGGCTTGATTTCGTGCCTCAATTCTTTTGATTCAACAGGCGTGGGAGCAATAAGCGCGAGGGTTTGCATATATTCATGTAATGCGTTTCATGAAATAAAGCTTTTATATAAGCGGTCATAAGCTGATGTAATGGCAAGAAAACTGAGTTCCGAGGACTTACTTCTTCTAAGGAAGCTTGCGCCCGAACTTGCAGACCCTACATGCGCACACGCAGGACATGAGTTCAGGTCAGTGCTTCCTCCCGTAAGCCAGCATATCAGTGCATCGTCGGAAGATTTCAGGGAGCGCCTCATGAAACTTTCAGATGATGAATTGGATTATCTTGTAAACCTTATTTTCGAGGGGATGGAGAGCCTTCACTGCGTCAGGAAAGAGCATGTGGATGCGCTTGTTGACGTGGTCAGCGTAAGGTTCTCGAAAGTCAAAGCCGCAGAATTGCTTGAACTTTACAAGTTCGCGGGTGACTGATATGCCGCATGTGATGGAACTCTTCGGGAAAACCCGCATCGTGGTAAAAGATGGAAAGGTTGTGGAAGTCGGGGAGCCGGTCGCGGATTGGTGTCCTGTGTTCAGCAAGGTCGCCGATGTTTCAAAACTCACAGCGCAAGAGGCAAAAAAGAACATGGAATACAGGATTCGCGAACTCGGGATGTTCACGCCGGAAAGAAGACTCGATTATGGTGTTTTTGTTAATTTCGGCGCCAGTGAAATAATGATGACAGCGCTCCGGCGCGGGCTTATCGATTGCACTGTCACTGTATGCGACGGCGCAGGGACGGTAATAACTTCAAACCCGGAACTTGTGCAGGGCATGGGCGCTTTGATGTCAGGGCTTATCGAAACTGAGCCGATACCTGAGATTATCGAAGGAATAGAATCGCGAGGCGGCGTTGTCCTTGATAAAGAAAACGCTGCAATTGACCAGGTAAGTGGTCTTCGGAAAGCCTGCGAACTCGGGTTCAAAAACATCGCCGCCAGCGTGGTGTCTCCGCATGATGCCGGGGAACTTCGCAAAATAGAAAAAGAGTATGATATCGAGCTAATCTTAATAGGGGCGCATCTTACGGGGATAAGGGACAGGGAAGCCCGCAAGTTGCTGAGGGAGATGGATATTATTACTGGATGCGCGTCAAAGGTTGTGCGCCACATGGTAAAACCCGTTCTCCAGGCAGGCGCGTCCGTTCCCATGTTTGCCCTGACGCAGAGGGGCAAAGAGCTGCTTCTTGAGCGTGCAAAGGAAATTGATTCGCCAATTCTCGTTAGCACCGCGCAGTTGCCTGTATTGCCAGAGCATAAGCAGCCAAGACCGCTCGGATAGCGCAAGAAGGCTGCACATTTCGAAACATTTATAACGTATAATAAGGTAGTCCGTAAAGAACTATTCCACGATAGTTTTTATGGTGATTTCAGTTCAATAAAGGAGGAAATAATAAATGGTCTTAGATTTAACCATGAGCATGGCTGTACTGGCACTCATGGGAGCGCTTGCTACTATTGCAGGATGCCTTGAGGATTTAGAATCCGATGTAGGTTCCCAGAGCAATCCCAACTCCCAGGTGCAGTTAGCCCCTCAGATGAATTTTCTGCACAGGATATACAACAAGGCAATTTCAGGAGAGCCCATAAGCAACGGTCTTTCGGCGGTTACAGGCGGTGTGGTGACAACAGTGCTCTTAGACGCCAAATTTTATCCATTGACCGCAATAGTAATCGGCGCTTTTATCGCGGCTGTCATATACGGAATTTTTGCAACCACATCATACGCTGGCAGGGTGGCGAGCCAGGCAAGGTTCAAGCAGCCCCTGTATATGGATATTATGAGATACACTACACCTTCGATTATAGCGCATAATTTCATCGTCTGTTTCTGCCTTGTGGCGATAGCGTATATCCAGTATGAAGTACTCGGATACCCGTTCACGATACCGTTCCTTGCATTGATATGGGGTATTTCAGTGGGCGCAATCGGTTCATCAGTGGGCGATGTCCATTACGGCGGAGAGCGTGAATTCCAGAACCGCGAATTCGGATGCGGGCTCAATACAGCGCTTTCCGGGCGCATAGTCAGGAGAGCCGAATCAGGCTTGAGGAACAGCATAGACAACGTCTGGTTCTGTGCAAAATTCGGAGGACCGGCAACTGGCATAGGTCTTGGTCTTACGGTGTTCTTTTCGAGCTGGCCCACAACCATCTGGGGATATACATGGACAGCGATAGGCGTAGGTGTTATAATTGTTTCTATTATGGCAATCATGAACAGGCTTGTAGAAATTAATGTGAAGAATGCGTACGGTCCGTATAAAGAAGATAAAGAAGAAAAGGAGGCTGTTTCAGTTGCGCACACACATTAGCGCGATTGACAAGGAGGTTGAATTATAATGGTATTACTTGATCCGACAATAATCATCGATATCCTTCTGATAGGATTAAGCGGAACGCTCATCTGTCTTGCAGTCCACTTTATTCCTGTAGGGGGCGCGCCTGCAGCAATGGCACAGGCAACAGGAATAGGCACAGGGACTGTGGAACTGGCAGCAGGTTCAGGTCTTGTGGGTTTGATAACATCGAGTTACATGTACGCTTATGAGCCCAGCGCATCCGTGGCTCTGGTAATGGCTGCGGGGGCAATGGGTTCCGCGATAATGCTTGCGAGCACTATGCTTGCAGGCGGTTTAATATACGCATACGGCGTGGCTGTGCCGTTTGCTTCGGCGCAGGTTAAAAAAGACCCGATAACAGGAGAACGGCAGGACATATACATATCCAAAGGAACTCAGGGTCAGGGCATCCCGACCATCTGTTTCGTAAGCGGCGTTGTAGGCGCAGCGCTTGGCGGAGCAGGCGGAGGACTCATATATTTCGTGTTGATGGGATATTACACCCCTTTGATAACAACCCATGCCGCAGCAGTGGCAGGCGTATTTACCATGGGTGTTTTCTACGTTAATTCCGTTATCCCGTCTTATGGTGTAGGCGGCACAATCGAAGGAGTCCATGACCCCAAGTTCAAACGCGTAGTTCCTAAGGACGTGTTCACGAGCATCGTGGTAAGCATGCTTTGCGGCATTGTTGCAATATTGATCGCAGGAGGGATGACAGCATGAGCGATATTAAAGAAATACCGCCGACCACGCTGGCAATGTTCGGGATAAGCGGAGGGCTGCTTGGAATATATCTTTCTCCCTTTTTCCCGACGGCAGGGGCGCTCGGAGCAATTTGCGCAGTTATATGGGGTTCAGAAGCAGTAAGGCGTGTAGCCAAATATGGTCTCGGCACAGGTGTGCCATCCATCGGTCAGATAGCCATGGGTATGGGTATCATTGCTGCCATGTTCGGTCTGGCAATAGTAAAACCATTACCTATCGCCGGCCCTATAGTCGCATTAATAACAGCATCTATAATCGGATTCATAATAGGCTGGTTTGCCCAGAACGTCATAAAAATGAAGATTCCTGTAATGATTCGCTGCATGACTGAAATCGCAGCAGCCGGTTCCCTGATAATTATTGGTTTCAGCGCTGCTGTAGCTGGAAATTTCGATTTCATGGGAAGCATTATTCCCAAAGTTTTTGATAACGGCGTAATGCTTGCAGTGTTCTGGGTAGGAGCAATGGCAATATTGCACCCATTCAACGCCTGCCTCGGACCTGACGAAAAACAGAAAAGATTGCTGTATCTTGCGGGCTCAACTGGCGCAATCACAATGGCAATAATAGGCATAGCTGCAATCATGACCCTCGGCGCATCAGGAATTGTTACGCTCATCCTCGGAATAATAATATGGTTCATCTTCTACAAGAAATTCTGGGATGAAGTCTATAATGACGCCGCGGCTGTTGTCGGAACAGGATTAATTCCAAAGACGGAGGCATAAAAATGAGTCATATAAGAGTAGCACCCGAACTGCACCTGATTTTAAACCCGGCGACAGGCGTAATCGCAGAAGAGCGGGAAGATGTTGTGGAATATTCACTCGACGGCGTGAAAACCCAACTGGACGAACTGGATAAAATTGTCACTGATATGATGAACCAGCTTGACCCCAAAGCACCGCTCCTGAACATGTTCCCGGGAAGAGAGAACGCCTCCTATAATGCAGGTATAGTCACCAATGCATTCTACGGCGCAGTAATAGGATTTATCGTATCCTTTTTGTTGCTGGTTCTTTTGAAGATCGGAGGGATATAAATGGCAAATAAAGTTAAACCCGCAGCAGGTTGGCCTGTTGTTAAAGGGGAATATGAATCGGGCAATCCCGAAAACCCGGTCGCTGTGACCACATGCGGCTCGCATTTAAAGGGCGCGGCACAAATTGCAGCAGGCGCCTGCATAACAGGACCGCATAAGACGGAGAACCTGGGTATTGAAAAGATAGTAGCCAATATAATCTCCAATCCCAACATACGATTCCTGCTTGTAACCGGCTCGGAGGTCAAGGGGCACATATCCGGCGAAGCCATAATCATGCTCCACAAGAACGGCATCAAGGATAACAGGATTGTCGGTTCAACAGGAGCTATCCCTTACATCGAGAACCTGCCTGATGATTCAATAAAGAGATTCCAGGCGCAAATCCAGGTAGTGGAAATGATAGGTACCGAGGACGAGGGCGCGATTATATCCAAGATAAAGGAGCTTGCTGCAAAAGACCCCGGGGCGTTTGAAGGCGAGCCGATGATAATCCAGGTCGGCGAGAAAAAAGAGGCTGAGGAATTAGGCGGCGTGAAACCCATGTCAGCCGAAATTGCCACTGTCCAGACAAGGATAAAGGGAATCCAGGCGCAAACCATCGGAATCGGTAACCTGAACAAGCTGATGTCCGGTATTTATGCCGGGAAGATAGAAGGCATAATGATCGGTCTTGTGGTAGGATTAACTATTCTTGGGATAACGATATTCGGAGGCGGATAAAATGGCAGAGAAAGAATACGAATACGGGAAAGGCGTGCCAATGGTGGTATCCCCCTCAATGGCGACCATTGAACAACTGGTTGAAGATATCAGGTACAGGGGTCAGTTAATTGCACGAAACCAGAAACTTGAATCCGGCGTTGGCGCCACAGGTGTGATTGGGTTCACTATCGGGTTCGTGGTAGTTATGCTGACGGTACTGGTTCCTGTTCTGGTGAGGTGATAAAATGGCAGACAAAGTCCCAATAGTAATTGTAGATCCGGAAGATTACAAGAATGTACTTCAGAAGCTGAACGAGATTGAAGAAAAGATTGAGTTCACCAATTCGGAAATACACCAGAGATACGGGAAAAAGCTCGGCAGAGATATTGGAATCCTGTATGG
>JBAQYK010000254.1:0-8223 GCA_049299995.1 Candidatus Methanoperedens sp. | reverse complement strand
GGCAATAATTACCTGGAACTTTCAGCATTTAATCTGATATAAGCACTGCCTGGCATCATGGAAATACTCCCGCTCTTCCAAAACAGCTTCATCTTTTAAACGGTTTAATGCATAGCGCACAGTTCTTGAGGGAAGATGTGTCTCCTTTGCAATTTCTTTTTGGGTCAGAGGCCCATGGTTTTCAAGTATATTGAGAACCAGTTTCATCGAAGGTGAAAAACCATCGATTCCGGGAAATATTAATATTTTACCCGTATTGCCATTATCCGGCTTTGGATAATCAGTTGTTTCAGGATCACTCATAGTTTATCACTGAAACAAAATGAAAAGGATTCTTATAAAGTTTAACCCATGCGGCAATTATTGTCGTGATTGTTCTGTTATTGCATTAGATAGTGACAAATTATGCCTGTATATCCAGGGATATATATCCTGTTCGCATTGAGGAGGGCGGTGAAAAAGCCAATGTTAAATAAAAGAAGGGATCATTTTTGCCGCCCATAACAAATGGGATGGCATAGAATCATCGATAGATGATGGTACTGAGGAAAAAGTAAAAGTCTCTGCGTATGAGAACTACGCAAAAGAGGGGCTGAGGAAACCGGAATACCGGCGCATGCAAATAAGCCTTGAAAGATTGGGTCGCACCCTTGCATTAATTGAAGGAAGCTGGCAGCGTGCGAGCAGGCATCATGCGCTTCGGGAACTTGAAAATATACTGGCACGGCAGCATGAAGTTGAGAGGAATACAGAGAATGTCGAAGACGCATTTTTGCGCGGATATATCTATGAACAACTCGATATTGTAGCTGCAACAAGACGGTCTTTGGCAGAAGAAGTCAGATGGGATATCGAGTCCAATAGGAATAATTCAGGAATAATATGAATGAGAGTGATATTTTTGTCCGGAAAACTGCCAATTACAGGGTCTGGGTAGATGAATCAGGAGTGGGGAGGATTCGCATCCTTAAGAGGATAAACTTCAAGATTCTTGTTGCTCTTTTTGAGGAACTTCACGGCGAGATAAAGAAAAGAATGTCAGAAAACCCTGGCAAGGTTCATATTGTTTTTTATATATCCAAATCTCTCCATGACGAAATGTCCGTCAATGCAAAAGAATTCCTTGGATTTTGCCAAACCTGCATGGGCATCAAGTTCGAGCTTGTTTTGATAGAGATGTAAAACGATGCACCCTCTTTGATTGTTATACACTCTCCATCGGAATAATTGCGTCAACATCTGCCTCTTTCTGCAATTATATATGTTAACCGGTGCTATCTTCCTATTATGATTGATATGATTGAAGAAATGCACAACATATCCCGAATACAGAGCCATTGTCGAACAAAAGATGAAGCTAAAAACAATGTTGATTTTGATAAAATTGTTAAATTCCTGAATGCCCAGAAAGCAGTAATGGATTATGCGGGTTTGAATTAGTCGCGTTTTTTGCCGCAATTGTTCGGTTTTTTGAACCAATCTGGCAATTAATGTCATATTCTGCACTTTTATATATCCTGTATTCTCTTTTAACGGAAAGACTACAATTAACTTAGTAAGACTAATAACTTAGTAATACTACAATCAATGTAGTTCTGGAGGAAAAATGGCATTGAAAATATCTGAAGACTGGTTGGCTGTTGTCATCGGCTTTATTATTGTGCTCATAGCAGCAGCAGGCATCGTATCTGCCAAAGTAATACCCTGGAAGCTGGTGTAAACATGGCTGATGAAAATACAGAAAATCAAATTAACGAATCGAATGAAACGCCTTTTATTACAAAGGCAGTATATTTCCTGATAGGTTTCGCTATCCTGGTCATACTTGCGGTACTATCTGTTTACATATCGCAGAACAAGATTGCAAAGGTGGAAATAGGAAAAGGATGGGGATTTGAATACGTTGTTATCGCTATCCTTCTTGGATTGGTACTGCGAAGTATTGTCGATCTATCCCGACCGCTTAGTGATGGCTTTGAGAAAATTAAACCCGCTTTCAGTACCGAGATTCTAATCAAAATCGGGCTTGTGCTACTTGGTGCCGAGATATCCATAGGGACATTATGGGCATACGGGGTGCGCGGTCTTGCGCAGGCGCTGGTTGTGGTGATTGCTGTGTATTATGTGTCCCTCTTGGTTGCCAGCAGGCTTGGCATAGACCGTAAGTTCGCCCACATGCTTTCCACAGCAGTATCGATATGCGGCGTCTCGGCAGCCATCGCTACCTTCGGCGCTATCAAAGGCGAAAAGAAGCATCTCAACATGACGCTTTTGCTTGTTGCGGTCTTCGTTATCCCCATGTTCCTTGGCATGCCGCTCCTTGCGAAAGCAATAGGCATGAACCAGGCATGGGCTGGAGCATGGTTTGGCGGGACAATTGATACCACGGCTGCCGTAGTAGGCGCCGGGGCGTTCTACGGTGATGAAGCCATGAAAGCTGCATCCGTCGTCAAAATGTCCCAGAACGTACTAATTGGTTTTGTGGCTTTCCTGCTTGCATTCTATTTCACAACTGTTGTGGAAAAAAGCGGCGAGAAGGTCAGCACACGGCAAATATGGGACAGGTTCCCCAAGTTCATTCTCGGATTTGCAGCGGTTACAGTGATAGCTTCCCTGGGATTGCTTTCTACAGGAGCCGTTGATGCAACGAAGTTGATACGCTCGTGGATATTTGCTTTCGCCTTTGTGAGCATTGGCGCTGAGACTTCCATCCGGGAGTTTAGCAAAATAGGAAGAGCGCCCTTCATAGCTTTCACCGTGGCACAGACGTTTAACATAATCTGGACGTTGGTTATCTCGTATATCCTGTTCTCGGCTCTGTAATAACGCCGGGAGCGGGTTTTTCTTTTTTAGCTCTTTTCTGGAATGTCCTGACTGTAAAAAGAAAGTTTTGTCTGGTTATATTATAATATATACCAGATCGACAGAATATGATACAAACCAGAGGTTAAGAATGCCATCACCTGATGAACTGAATTTTAACCGGACAGTTTTACTGGAGGAATAGACGTGTGAGGGTAGCACTCAAGTTCGCCTATCTTGGCACAGAGTATTATGGTTACCAGATTCAGCACGGCGTCCCCACGATCGAAGGTAAGCTTCTCAAGGCACTAAGGGACAGAGGCGCGCTCAAGAACCTCTCAAAAGCAAGATATTCCGCCGCAGGAAGAACTGACAGGGGTGTGCATGCCCTCGGTCAGGTGATAGCCTTTGATACTGAGAGCGCCGAAGCTGCAAAGCCAGGAACGATAAACGGCGATCTTCACCAGATATGGATCTATGCATGGGCGCAGGTGGGAAAGGATTTCAACGCCAGGATGTCGGCGGTTGAGAGGGAATACAGGTATGTGTTCTGGGGAAAGGGACTCGATATTGATAAAATGAAAGACGCAGCTTCTATATTCCCGGGAACGCATGATTTCAGGAATTTTGCAGATGAAGACATGGAAAAATCAACGCTCTGCGACATAAAGGCGATATCTATCCGGAATGATGGCGACTGGTTCTATCTGGATATTGCGGGGAACAGGTTCTTGCAGCACATGGTACGGAAGATCTCCGCCGCCCTGAAACTCATAGGAAAGGGCGAAAAAGATGGGAAGTGGCTTGCGAAGATGCTTGACCGCTCAATAACAGATACGCTCCAGCCGATGGAACCGAACGGGCTCATTTTAATGAATGTAAAATATCCTGGCATTAAATGGAATATCGATAGCTATGCACGGAGCAGGGCGCTTGAGGAAATCCATGAGCTTTTTATCAGTCGCGAGACTGATGCGAGGATGCTGGAAGAGATAGAGAGAGGGATGCAATAGGAGAAGGGCGCTTATCATAATTGCGAAACGCCTTCATGATCAAAACCTCTGTGCTCGTATTCTGTAGAGCCCAAAAAAAATTTCCCCCATTTGCCGCATTCCTTCCATTTCTGCAACCATCCTGACAACTCTCGCCTGTTTCTCTGCATATATAACTAATCCAGCCAATCATTTCTAAAAATCAAACCAAAGGAGAAACAAAATGTCAAAGAAGAGATTAGAAACCATAGCAGTACACGCAGGACAGGAAAACCCAGACCCGGCAACACAGGCAAGGGCTGTGCCCATCTATCAGACAACATCGTATGTCTTCAAGAACACAGACCATGCCGCAAACCTCTTTGCTCTCAAGGAGTTCGGGAACATCTATACAAGGATAATGAACCCCACGACCGATGTATTCGAGAGAAGGATAGCCGCTCTTGAAGGAGGCACAGGCGCCCTTGGAGTGGCATCGGGACAGGCGGCTGAGACGTTGGCGCTTCTTGCCATCACGCAGGTCGGGGATGAGATAGTATCCGCGAATAACCTCTACGGCGGAACATATGAGTTATTCCACTACACCTTTCCCAAACTGGGAAGAAAAGTGAAGTTCGTGGATTCCACTAAACCCGAAGAGATCAAAAAAGCAATTACTGACAAAACAAGGGCAGTATACGCAGAGACAATCGGCAATCCCAAGCTGGATGTGCCTGATTTTGAAGCTATCGCAAAGATAGCGCACAATGCAGGCATTCCTTTTGTTGTGGATAATACGGTGGGCGTCGGCATCGTAAAACCCATAGAGCATGGTGTTGATATTGTCGTGGACTCGGCAACCAAGTACATTGGCGGGCATGGGACATCCATAGGCGGAGTGATAGTAGATTCCGGGAATTTCAAATGGAACAACGGTAAATTCCCTGAATTCACGGAGCCAGACCCAAGTTATCACGGGTTAAAATACTGGGATACGTTCGGCAATTTCCCGGGACTTGGAAATGTTGCGTTCATCCTAAAGGTAAGGGTACAGCTTTTAAGAGACATAGGACCGGCTCTGAGTCCTTTCAACGCCTTCCAGTTCCTTCAGGGACTTGAAACACTGCCTTTGCGCGTAAGGAAACATTCTGAAAATGCCCTTGAAGTAGCCAAATTCCTCAAAGAACATCCCCGGGTCAACTGGGTCAACTATCCGGGGCTGGAAGATAATCCAAATCATAAAACAGCATCCAAATACCTGAATGGATACTATGGCGGGATTTTAGGATTTGGTATCAAGGGAGGATATGAAGCTGGAAAGAAGTTCATCAATTCTGTAAAACTGTTCTCTCACCTTGCTAACATAGGCGATGCAAAAAGCCTTGTAATTCACCCCGCATCGACCACACACCAGCAGTTGACCAGAAAAGAACAGGAAGAAACTGGTGTCACAGAGGATTATATCCGGCTATCGATAGGTCTTGAAAATGTCGAAGATATAAAAGAGGATATTGATCAGGCTTTACGGGTCGCAGTTAATTGATTTACCATGAGCGTAACGAGCGCACTGGAGAGTTTACAAAAAGTTAAACCGAGTGAAAGTATCGGACTCGTGGAAACTGAGTACTTTACTTTCGCCGCTCCTCCGGATGAGTTGATACTGGATTCCGGTGAAAAACTGGGACCGGTAACCCTGGCTTATGAAACCTACGGCAGGATTAACGCCCGGAGAACCAATGCGATACTTGTCCTTCATGCCCTCTCCGGAGATGCTCACGTAGCCGGTTTTCATGATGGGGATGAAAAACCCGGATGGTGGGATGAAATGATAGGACCGGGAAAAGCATTTGATACAGATACATATTTTGTAATATGCTCCAATGTGCTTGGCGGATGCAAGGGCTCGACAGGTCCCTCGTCCATAAATCCCGCAACGAATAAACCTTATGGACTTGATTTCCCGACTATAACGATAAAAGACATGGTAAATGCACAGCGGCGCCTGATAGACCATCTCGGAATTAAAAAACTCCTGTGCGTTGTGGGCGGCTCGATGGGAGGAATGCAGGCACTGCAATGGGCAGCCTCTTATCCCGATAGGGTACGCTCAGTTATTCCAATTGCCACGACACTGAAACATTCTCCGCAGCAGATCGCTTTCAATGAAGTGGGACGCCAGGCTATCATGGCAGACCCTGACTGGAAAGGAGGGAATTACTACGGCGGCGCGCCTGCGGCAAAGGGTCTGGCAGTGGCGCGGATGATCGGTCATATCACTTATATGAGTGATACATCGATGAGTGAGAAATTCGGGCGGCGCATCAAGAACGGGAAAAATCAATCCAGATTCGGGGCGGAATTTGAAGTAGAAAGATATCTTCAATATCACGGGGATAATTTTGTCAAAAGGTTTGACGCAAATTCTTACCTTTATATAACTAAAGCGCTGGATTATTTCGATCTTTCAAATGGCAGGACTCTCTACGAGGTTTTTAAGGAAATTAAGGCAAAGTTCCTCATAATTGCATTTAAATCGGACTGGTTATACCCGACCTATCAATCAAAAGAGATTTTAAAAATATGCAAACTGGCGGGGATAGAGGCTACGTATTGCGAAATAAATTCCACTTACGGGCATGATGCCTTTCTTCTGGAAATCGAGGAGGAAACGCATCTGGTCAGGCATTTCTTGAAAAAAGTGTTCAATGGGTATGCAGTGGTTGAGGATTATGGGATATGACTCTATCAAATTAGAATACAGGATTATCCTTGATTGGATCAAGAATGATTCCAGTGTGCTTGATCTTGGATGCAACGAGGGAGAATTGCTGTCCCTGATAGTCAAGGAAAAGAATGCCAGGGCACACGGCATCGAGATCGATGAACAGGCAATCTATAAATGTGTCGAACTTGGTTTGAGCGTGTCACATCAGGATATTGACAACGGTCTTTCAGAGTACGGCGACGAGTCCTTTGATTATGTGATACTGAACCAGAGCATCCAGCAGGTGAAAAAGCCTGATGTCGTCCTGAAAGAGTCCTTGAGGGTGGGAAAAGAAGTGATTATTGGATTTCCGAATTTCGCACATTTCAGGGCGCGCTTTCAGATATTTTTCAGGGGAAGAACTCCACTGACCCCGTCGTTGCCATACGAATGGTACGAAACGCCTAACCTGCATTTCCTGAGCATTTCTGATTTCGTGGAATATTGCCAGAAAAGAGGTATCAAAATAAAAAAAGCTTCCTTTCTTAGCGGGGCAGGAATGGTAAGGATATTACCGAACATGTTTGCAGAGACAGCGGCATTCCTTATCTCAAAATGAAGAGTTTTTCATACTTACATTTTTTGCCGCAATTATTCGGTTTTTGTAATCACTTTAACAATAATCGCCTGTTTCTCTGCATATTTATATGTGCCTGCTTATTTGCACTTGCTTATTTCATAAGCAGGTGAATTACAAATGAATTTAAGAAGGAATCATCTTTGCTGTCACAGGATTCAATGACGGCAACTTAATGAATAGATATATAAAACATAGTGCGGAATTTCTACATATCCGGGATTTCCTGCAAAAACAGAAAAGTATGTTAAACCATGTGAGGTGGAATTAATGAAAGGAAAAATTATTACAATTATTCTTATTACAGTACTCATCGGAGCTTTATTATCAGGATGCGTCGATAAACCAAAAACCGAAGTTCAGACCACGCCTAACGCTGCTGTCACTACGACGCCGGCATCGCCCGGAGCCACGCCTGTGCAGACCGCCGTAAGCACAAAGGAACTTGAAGGCACAATATCACTATCAGGCGCCTGGGCTTTGTATCCAATGGCAGTTCGATGGGGCGAAGAGTTCACGAAACTGCATCCAAAAGTAACTGTAAACGTGGCAGCCGGAGGAGCCGGAAAAGGCATGACCGATGCCATAAGCGGACAGGTTGATATCGGCATGGTTTCAAGGGATGTTGATCCTTCTGAGATTGAAAAAGGCGCATATCCGATCGGCGTTGCCAAGGATGCCGTTGTGGCAGTAATCAATGAAAAGAACCCCGCAACCCAGGAGATATTGAAAACTGGCATCAATAGATCGACCTTTGTTAAAATATATGTCAACGGAACTGTAAAAACATGGGGTGAAGCCATCGGGAAACCTGAGATAAAACAGGATATCCACTTATATACGAGGAGCGACGCGGCAGGCGCGCCTGAGGTATGGGCAAAGTACCTGGGCAAGAAACAGGAGGCTCTCAAAGGCACAGGCGTTTACGGCGACCCCGGACTGCTGGCTGCTGTGCAGAAAGACCCGCTGGGCATAGGCTACAATAATTATAACTATGCTTTCGATATGAAGACCGGGCTTCCTGTACCTGGCGTCAAGATAATTTCATTCGACCTGAATGAGAACGGCATCATCGACCCTGATGAAGATATAAGCACAAAGGATAAAAC
>JBAQYK010000253.1:0-2142 GCA_049299995.1 Candidatus Methanoperedens sp. | reverse complement strand
ACTGGTCAAGTAATCTTTAATCAAGAGGTTAAGGGCTTTTTCCCGCCCCTCTTCTGGACTAAATTCTATTAAAGCCTGCATCGCAGTCAGACGGCTACCTCCGTCCCAATGCCGATCCCACCCTTGTGGCGTTGACTGATCGAGCAAAGGTTGAAGCAACGCCCGCCCTTCATTTATGAACCCCAATGATTTAAGCCTCATGGCTAACAAAGAATCAACAGAGGCCCGAGGTTCAAAGCGTTCAAGGGCGGTACGTATTAAATTAATCTGCACATAGTTCAAAGTATCAATGATTTTTTCGACTGCTTTATCCCAACGGAAGTATTTAACTTCGTCGATCTGTTCTATCAAATTCAAAAGATCATAGCCTGTTGTAATGCGTAACATGGCATCCCTTTGAGTCAGCTTTTCACCTGATTTTAACTGAATTGTCTGATCCGACTCATACTTCTCCTCCCGGTAATCCTCTTTCAACTTGTCATGGAAATTGGTTGTATCTACAGCAGCAGATTGCAACCCTTCAATAACGCCGCGCCACCATTGGGCTCTATGTGAAGGGAATGCTTTTGTTTCGAGACTGTTTTCAAGTAGTTTTAGTAAGACTTGAGCATCAGAGGCAGAACTTTTCAGCGCGGATTGCTGTGCGAGAAGCTTAGGCAGTTCATCTGGAACAGTACTCTCAAAAGGAATTAGAAGATGACACACAAGTATAAAAACAAGTTCAATCGATGCGTCATGCGATGAAGCAGCTGCGGATAGGATGCCATCTAATGCACAGTTATAATGGATACTATGTTTCGCCAGCAGCCAGTCCTTAAGCTGCAGAGCATATGCAGGATGCCATTGAGCAACCAATTTCATCAAATCAGTCGCTGCATCCCGTGTACCACGACCCCGACCTGTATCCTCAAGCACTACAAGGGCACTGGAAAATCGCCTGAAATCTTCAGCTGTAAATCCTGGTAATGCAGTTGTGACTTTCCCCAGTAGGGCAACCCAGTTGGAGAATTGGTAGTCTTTTTCATACACGATACCAAAACTGCTCTGAAACAATTTCGGAAATAACGCTTGGGCTCTATCAGGTTGCCCAGCCTCCAACCAGGCAAAAGCTTGTTTTGAGTACTCGGAGGCAAGGGAAGAAACAGCATCACTTACGCTATAAAGGATTTCGATACGCTCCAGGCGTTTAATAAGATCTTCGGCTGAACATCCTTTGCGATACAATTCCAATGCAATCGTCCGCTGCAAGCTGGCTTGCCAATACTGAGGTTGTTCCTGCCAATGGCGGTCAAACTCTTCGCCCAAGTCGTATAATGCTTCTTGGCTATGTTCTGCAACGGCATGGATAAGAAACGCGTAAAAATCAGCGGCTGTTCTTTTGTAAGCATACCAAAAGGTCCAGTCATGAGTCTCTTTCCAAGGTCGACTGAACAGCCTCAGAGCGGGATCTAATTCATATATTATCATACGGGGGGACATAGGCCTTCCAGCCCAAGCCCTTCCCCAAAGATTGGCGATTATCACAAGGCAACGTTCAAACAGGACGCCACCACGTCTTTGTGGTTCGTCATCAGGGACGGCCTGCAAAGGCTCTACTTGTTGGCCAAGCATTGTCAGTATTCGGTTGAGGCGGATGCGAAATGAAAAAGGACTCAGATTGTCCCCATTCCAGTTGCTTGAAGAAATTTCCAACAGCGCAGGTTGTGGAATTTCTGCTATCCATTTGGCTGTAGCCTCTTTATCGTTTCGAATATGGTACAAGAATTCGGCAAGCCTAATTTTTATAAAGAATTTAGGAATGTTGTTCTTTGTATTTTGTATGAGACGTTCAAGTGCACTATCGGCAGATTCTGAATCGCGATGGGCAGAACATGTCAAAAAATCTATCTCGCGCAAAAAATACACGCCATCATTGCGCTGTTGGAGCAATGCTTTTAACTCATTCAGCTTGGCTTCATCGCCACTGTCAAATATCGTATTCACCAATGACATAATGACATCTTGCCTGATACCGCGATGAAAGGAATCAGGGTTCTGATCTTCTTGAATGAAACTTGTGTCGGCACGTAACTGTTCTATAACCAGAAAGATCTGATTCAATGGTCTAAAATAATGGGCAATTTCAACCCAAGCGTGCAAACT
>JBAQYK010000252.1:0-4886 GCA_049299995.1 Candidatus Methanoperedens sp. | reverse complement strand
GGCAGGAAATCATCCGGGAAGATTCTTGAAACCTTCAGGAGATTTGATTCGATACTCGGATTGGGATTATTTACATCCTCTTAATCTGCATCTCTCTCTTCTTGGGCTGCAACTGTAAAAGCAGCGCCTTGAGCTTGGCATCGTCTATCTTCGCCTGAATCCGCCCGCTCTGCGCAAGGGAAATCAACTGAGCTTCCACATTCGCCACAAGTTCGGGTTTAGCCATTTTAAGAGTATTTAGCCTCTCCCTTGCTTCAGGCGTAAGTACCTGGCGCAGGATAGCCGCCTTCTTTGATTCATACTCGGCGCGAGCCTGTTCCTGCTGGGCAGCCTGAGACTGGGCGCCGTATTGCTGCTGCTGCAATTGCTCAAGCTTGCGCCTTTTAATCTCTTCGAGATCCTCATCCATATTTTAGTATTTGGCAATAGCGGGATTGGATTTTGCCAGCTCCGATTTAACTTCGTTTGCCGCATTATCCAGGAACGACTGACCTGCCGATGAGATTATCCTGCCGGTTTTTTGGGCTTTAACAAACCCGGCTTTCTCAAGCTGCTGCAACGCTTCTCTTGCAATGGAGCCGCTTCCCTTTGAGAAATGAACCGGTCTTACCCCGTTCCTGTGCCGTCCTCCGTAAAAACTCCTTAGTCTTGAAACGCCAACAGGTCCATCAATATAGATGCGTCTTAATATCGAAGCGCATCTCACAAACCACCAGTCGGCATTATCCGGGGATAGCTCTTTATGGGCGCCTGTCTTGGCGAAACGTGCCCACTCTGGGGGCATGACTTTATTGTCATTCTTTAATTTCTGTGCCGTGCTATTTATGAGATTTTCTGCAGGCACATCATATACTGTTGTCAATGTTTGTCCTCCGTAAAATTAGACCCCTTTAGTCCCCTTAGTCCCCGTATTTAAATACGGGGTCTCATTCGGGGAATTTCGGTGGTCTTTCATAAGTTTAAGGGGTCTTTAGTATTTATCGTATAGTATTTACCCTTTTCGGCGAAATACTGCAGTATTCCCTCTAACTTCAATAAGTTCTGAACCTGTCATGTCTGCCAGTTTTTCTGAAAGTTCCTTTCTTCCTAATTCAATAAAAGCAGATTTGAGAAATTTCACTTTTACCATCTTTTTACTTTTCAATTGTTTTTTTAACTCTATAACTACAGGCTCTATCCCTGATTTACCTACATGAATTATGGCATCAAGAAAAGTAGCTTCTGCCCTGCTTTTTTGTATGTTGTTCATTTTAATAGCTCTTTAAGCTTCGCTGATGATTTTTCAAGCTCCAGAAGGATTAAACCCAGTCCGGTATCCTGGCTTGCAAGAACTATCAGCAGCGCTTTAGGTCCTGCGCCGACAACGATTAATCGTCCATAATCGGTTTCCACAATAACCCTGTTGGGCACGCCTTTTTGCACCTGTGTTGTGGCGGTCTCCGCTGCCCCGAGTATAGTAGCAGACATCGCAACCATTGAGTCTATATACAGTTCCTTTTGCATATTTGCCCGAATAAGCAAACCGTCGCGACTTGCGGCAGCACATGCTTCCACTCCGCCGATATTCTTCAAATCCGTAAGTAATTTATCTACCATGTCGATAGTATCAGACATCAGGTTCCTCCCGTTATTTTATCTATCAATACTTCAAATGCTTCGAATACACCGATTTTATCCTTAGCCACTACCGGAACAACAGGAACGTCATGCGGCAGGTTAAATTGTTCTTTAATCTCTCCAGGAGTTAAAGCGCCGGCAATATCCTGTTTATTTGCAACTATAACATACGGAAGCCCATAAGTCTTGGTAATCTCAAGCATGTGTTTTGCACGAACAAAATCTGCCGGATTTGTAGAATCCACGACAAGAAAAACGCCCATAGATTCGCCGCTTAATAGTTTTATTATGGGGTCAAATCGCTCCTGACCCGGCGTTCCAAAAATATCTGCGCTGAAACCTTTATAATCAATATGACCGTGGTCAAGGGCAATTGTTGTGCCGAGCCTGTCCACAGATATTGCCCGTGTTGAAAGCGCATGCACAAACGTGGATTTCCCGGCATCAAAAGCCCCTGTTACAAGTATCTTTGGTATATACAATTTTATTCCACCCGGTCGCAATACCCTGAAAAGCATTGATTTCTTTATCTCTTCCGTCCAGTCTGCTTTAAGTATCCCGAAGTACTGACCAAAAATGACCCGCTCCGCTATACCTCCGATAGATATGACTGCATTGAACAAGTTATTTTTTATCAGGTCTAAAGTTTCCTGTGAATATGGCCATGCCGTGAAATTGTATATGATGACATGATCATAAAGCATCGCCATTTTGTTCCATGTTTTGACTGCTTCAATAGTTTCTTTCTCGCCGCATAAATCCATTATAGTGGAAAGGGAACCAAATACTATGGTGCTTGGCGGCAATTCTTTTATTAGGTCAGTAATTATTTTATTGAAATCTTCAATGTTATCCGGACGTGAAACAACATATTTTTCTGTTGAAGGGGCGCCTATCAACGGATTGTAAGCATCAACAAAAAATAATTTGTCATTATATAATCCAATATCCCAGCCGAACTCCCTGAATTGACCCTTTATAATCTCAGGTATAGTACTTGATACAATGAAAACACCAGTTCCACCGCTTTTCACGGTAGTGTAAAGCGTTTGCAACCCGAAAATTTCCCCTTCAATACCGGGCTGGTTGTAATAAACAAGGCTTTTACCAGCAGGTATGCCCCCGTCGAGGAAATCGTCAAGTTTTGGTATGCCGGTTTCTGCCATGCTACACACCCCTTAATATCTTTACGTTGGCGCCTTCAATCTCATATTCAAACCATGGTGTGGGTTTTGGGGAAAGCCCCACTATTCTTATATAATTCTTATCGTTTTCGGATTTAATCTCTATCATGCCGTCAAACAACTGTTTTAAAGTTGCGATAGCCTGTTCATCATGCATACCGCTCTCTATTACATATATTCCAATGGCGCCAGCGGCTTTGATGCGTCCTGTGAATACATGAAGAAACCTGAAAACCGTCTGGATGTTGGAGTACATCAATATTGTGGAAAGCGAATTGATATGAAGCTGGATTTTTTTGATATTCTTTTTCATAAAGAATTCTTCAAAAAACTGGCTGATTTTGACGCCAATCCCGGTCAAATCAACCGGGCTGCTTGCAATTTTAATGTTTTCACTATCAACAACCGTGCCGCCAAGCGTTTTCGTAACGCAATCAATTATTCCTATTTTCAATAGTGGCAGGTTTAGTTTATTCTGTTTGAACCAATCTAAAATATGAGACGCGGATTCGCGGGTGGTTACAGTTATTACCGCATTTTCATTTTTTGCCGCACCCTGATACATTATGTAGTTCAAGATGGTTTCTTTTCCGCTCATAGGTGGGCCGATAAACATGATATTCGAGCCTTTTTTAATACCCCCTATTGCGTCGTCCAATTCCTTGATACCGATAGTATAATCGCTCATTGTTATGCCCTAAGTACTAATATTACTATTTAGAGTTTGTTATATATAAATAGGTATGTAGAATCCTGATATTTTTTCTCTTATTTATTATATTTTCACTCTGACCAATCTTCATATTCAGAATCAGTATCAGCCATGTTGAATGTTTTCCGAAGAATACCGGCAAAATAATTTCGGGATTTACTATGAAATATAAGAACGTATAAATACGATTAATAAGTTAGGTACAGGTGGAAGGGAAAATGCGGAGAAGCAGGATAGATATTATAATCGATATTCTGGATGTAGCAAAAGAAGGTGTCAATAAAACAGGAATCGTATACAGGACTAACCTTAATTTCACGCTTGCCCAAAAATACCTGGAGCTGCTTCGGAAGAATAATCTGATGGAAAACAAATCAGATAAATATATTACAACGGAAAAAGGAAAAAACTTCCTTGAGAAGGCACGCGAAATCACTTTATATTTAGAAGATGCAAGCCAAATTCAGTAATCCTGACTTCCCCTTTTTTTAATACAATAAGCCCTTCATGATTCATGAAATTGAGAATTTCTTTATCTAATGGTGTTATTTTTTCCTCAAGTTCATTTATACTGAGCTTTTCCTTTTCGCTGGTTAGTTCCAGGATCCTATCTACTTTTTCACCAAATTCTGACATGATTGATATTTAGCAGGAATGATATAAATAACATGACTGAACAGAGTTTCTTAACTCTTTTTCTTAATATAATTTAGTAACTATATTTACTATTGTTTTATAATGACCTTTACCATAGGTATGGGTGCCCTTCATGGGCAATACTAAAGGAGAAATAAAAATGAATAACGAGAAAAAGGATAAACAAAGAAAAGAGGAAGAGAAGGTAGCAGAAGAAATGTTCAAGAGGGCAAGACTATTTTCAGGATAGGTTTCCCTTATATTCATTTTAATTTTTTCAAGCAAGCCATTGGATTAACAAGGTTATGCTATACACCTATCTCTATTTTTTCTCCTCTCCCATTTTTTGCTATCCTGCTATTCGTAATTTCCTATAACTCATCAGAAATTTTATCGCCTCTATACATACTTAGTGTAGGGGTTACAATATCATTACTTTCAAGTTTTGCATCAAATTTGTGGAACCACACAAATGATTTAAAAGAAGATAGGGCACAAGGGAAAAAAACAGTACTAACTCTAAACATAGTCTCCCACAAAACAGCCATTGTTTTATCAGTGCTTCTGTATGTGATTTCTCTAATAATAATTCTCTATGCGTCAATAAAATTTGAAAAACCGATTTATCTTTTCTTTCTGGTATGGGCGGTAATTACATGGTGGTATTCGGATAACGTTTTTCTAAGGAGATTGTTTGGTTTCCGGTTAAAAACCCACTACATTGGAGAACTCATAAC
>JBAQYK010000251.1:0-2521 GCA_049299995.1 Candidatus Methanoperedens sp. | reverse complement strand
ATCGTATAAGGGTCAGATTCTGATGTTTACATATCCTCTTATAGGCAACTATGGCATAAGCGGCGAGACTTTCCAGTCTGACTGTATGCAGGCGGAAGGACTGGTGGTGAGAGAAGCATGCGACCATCCTTCACATCATAAATCCACGCGCTCCATCTACGAGTTCTTAAAAGATGAGGGCAAATCAGGCATCATGGGAATAGACACGCGCATGCTCACCATAAAAACAAGGGAGCACGGCACTATGAAAGACGCAATAATAGTCGGGGACGATAACGGCGAGGAAGCTGTAAGGCTTGCAAGGGAGCAGCCCGATATAGGAGGTCTTGACCTGATTAGCAGGGTCACATGCAAAGAGCCGTACCATGTAAAAGGGCAGGAAGACGGGGGCAACATCGTGCTTATGGATTTTGGCGCAAAGAGAAATATTATCAAGAGCCTGAATAAACGTGGAATCAATGTCACTGTTGTTCCTGCAACAACGAAGTTAAAAGATATCATGAATTACGAGCCAGACGCCCTGCTCCTCTCCAACGGTCCCGGCGACCCGCAGCAGGCGGTTAACGGCATCTCGGTGGTGAAAGAATTTGCTGGACAGCTTCCTATTTTCGGCATCTGTCTCGGTCACCAGATTATCTCGCTGGCACTCGGGGGAGAGACTTACAAAATGAAATTCGGGCATCGCGGAGCCAACCAGCCTGTGAAGGACAAAAAGAGAGGCATCGTACACATCACGTCGCAGAATCATGGCTATGCTGTGGATGAGAGCAGCATGGATGAAAAAGAAGTAACAATTACGCAGCTTAACACCAATGACGGCACTGTTGAAGGGCTTGAGCATAAAAAGCTTGAGATAATGTCGGTGCAGTACCATCCTGAAGCGCATCCGGGACCTCTTGATACGGAGAAGATTTTCTTTGACAGGGTTGCGGAGAGGATAGGAAAGATGAAAGTGATGGTGAAGTAATCTTTACATTTGCGAGGGCATCCCTGCATATTAAGTCCCCGTAGTCTTTTTCTTCAGAGGTTTCCCTATTTTTCCATCAGTGCGAACTTATTTCTTGTATGTCTTATCATGATAATCCAAATCAAAAAATTTTGGTCGTATAAAAACATCGGCTAAAAAATTGCCACCGGTTTTAGGCAGGCTTAGGTAAACCATGCAGCCATCGGAAAACTTATTACCCCACTTATTAATAATACTGTAATGAACGGCACAATCTTGCAGGTCGCCATCAAAGGCGTGTATTTGATTGAGAAAGCCCCGGGTCCGGTACCTATTGTACTTCTGGAAGATGATGCAAAACGCATTATGCCGATATATATCGGATTATCCGAAGCGATATCCATAAACGCGGCATTAAATCATGAAGTCCCTCCAAGACCGATGACCCACGACCTTTTTGTCTCGCTTCTTGAACGCTTGGGTTCAAAGATAGACAGTATCATTATAGATGAACTGAATGAGGGGGTTTATTACGCGAGGATATCTGTTTCGATGGACGGGACGCATTTTGAACTGGATGCAAGACCGAGTGACTGCATAGCTATTGCCCTGCGTTGCGGCGCGCCCATTCATGTAAGAGAAAGCATACTTTCCGAGGCAATAATCAATAAAGAAGAGATTGAAAATATTTCATCTCTTGAGAGCTATTTCTAAAGACTAAAGACCTCGTATTTAAATACGGGGACTAAGGGGACTAATAATACTTTCACATCGCTATCGCAAAGCAAATAGGTATCAGGATTAATATTATCACTATGGTTTTTGAAGAGAAAGGCATCTATACCGTGCATGAGTTCACGCTTGCTGTAAAGAGTATCCTTACAAGCGGCAAGTTTAATGATGTCTGGATAAGGGGTGAGATATCGAATTTCACGAATCACAGTTCAGGTCACCGCTATTTTACACTCAAAGATAAAAGCAGTTCATTGCAGTGCGTCATGTTTAAATGGTACGGCAAGAACATGGGATTTGAACTGGAACACGGCATGAAGGTGCTGGTTCTGGGAGACCTGGACGTCTATGAGCAAAGGGGCGTTTACCAGTTAAAGGTAAGGGCGATTCGACCTGACGGCATCGGGGAACTCTATAAAGCGTTCGAACAGTTAAAGAATAAACTGGCGATGGAGGGTTTGTTCTCGCCTGAAAATAAAAAACCGCTGCCCAGATACCCTAAGAAAATAGGAGTTGCGACATCCCCCACCGGCGCTGTTCTTCATGATATATTGACTGTTATAAAACGGCGTTATCCTGTGAACCTGCTCTTTATCCCTACAATAGTGCAGGGTGAGTACGCGGCGCAAAGCATAGTAAGCTCGATTTCCGCGCTGAATAAAACTGATGTGGATGTAATCATCATGGGCAGGGGCGGGGGTTCGATTGAAGACCTCTGGGCTTTCAATGAAGAACTTGTGGCGCGGGCGATTTTCAATTCAAGAATACCAATCATATCCGCAGTAGGACATGAGACAGATTATACGATAGCTGATTTTGTGGCTGATGTCCGCGCGCCGACAC
>JBAQYK010000250.1:0-1773 GCA_049299995.1 Candidatus Methanoperedens sp. | reverse complement strand
AGCGTATCCGACATACCTACGGCGATTGATGCCAGCGTCTTCATACTGCATGGCGCTATTACCATACCTTTTGTTTTATGGGAGCCGCTTGCTATAGGCGCTGTGAAATCGTCATCGCTGTAAACATGGTCTGCCAGTTGCTCCACATCACTGGGAGAATATTCGGTTTCAATTTCGATGAGATTCTTAGCTGACCCTGATATTACCAGATGGGTTTTGTATCCTTCCATCTGTTTCAGGGTTTCAAGAATCCGTATCCCGTACTGCACACCTGAAGCGCCGCTGATACCTATAATAATTTCCTCGGTCATAATGTATAATTGGTTTGCTATGTTTGAATAGTTTTTGTCAAGAATAGGATTATATCCAATAGGCACAATTCCGACACTTAAACATGATTCAAATACTCTACGACATTGCCCTGCGCCTGGGTCTTGGTCTTATTATTGGCGTTATGCTCATGATATTTATCACAATAGTTGAAACTGCCTTTTACAATCATAATAAACAAATACATTTAGTTGTAATAGCCCTTCTCATAGCGCTGATTATATACGCTCTCGGGGATATAGCCATTGAGATATTACGGGTTTGACTTTTTCCTTCGCAGTTTGCCGATTAATCTTTTTATCCTGCTCTTTCCCGGGTTTTTAATCTTGATTCGAAGGTAACCCCGTTTTGAATTTATCACCATTTTAAATACAGTATCTTCCGGGCAGGAATCCAGAAAATTCTTTGTTTCTCTCCCCGCAGTCTCCTTATTAATTCCCGTATATTCTATGCTCATACTCAATCCGCTACAATTGGAATAATTATATATCTATCCTTCTAATCTATAAGCCTTAACTAAAACAAAATTATTAACCAAAAATAGTCGGCAAAAATATGGTACTCGATAAACTTGGCGGTTCACTTCAGGACGCTATTAAAAAACTCGTTGGCGCAGGCAGGATAGACGAAAAGATAGTTGACGAGGTAGTCAGGGACATCCAGCGCGCCATGCTGCAGGCTGATGTAAACGTCAGGCATGTGATGACATTATCCCAGAAAATCAAGCAGCGCTCGCTCAAAGAAACACCTCCCGGAGGCATGAACCCGAGAGAGCATGTGATACGCATAGTTTACCAGGAACTCATAAATATCCTGGGGAAAAGCGCGAATGTCAGGCTTGCCCCGCAAACCATAATGATGGTGGGACTTCAGGGAAGCGGCAAAACAACCACGACTGCCAAGATTGCGCGCTATTTCCAGAGGAAAGGACTGAAATCCGCTGTTATATGCGCCGATACCTTCAGGGCGGGAGCATACGACCAGTTAAAAACCCTGTGCGACAGGATGGGTGTTTTTTTCTATGGGGAAAAAGACGTCAAGGATGCGGCAGCTATCACCCAGCGCGGGCTTCGGGCGATTGAAAAATACGATGTGAAGATAATTGATACTGCGGGGAGGCATGCCCTTGAGAAAGACCTGATAAAAGAAATGGAAGATATACATAAAATATCACATCCTGACCACAAATTTCTCGTGCTGGACGCTGCCATGGGTCAGCTTGCAAGCGAGCAGGCGCGCGCCTTCAATGCTTCTATCGGAATAACAGGCGTGGTCATAACAAAGCTTGACGGCACAGCCAAGGGGGGAGGCGCCATGTCTGCGGTTTCCGATACTGATTCTGCGATTGCTTTCATCGGCGTTGGCGAGACCCCTGACGACCTTGAGAGGTTCGAAGCTGACAGGTTCAGTTCCCGCCTCCTTGGTATGGGAGATATCAAGTCC
>JBAQYK010000249.1:0-8677 GCA_049299995.1 Candidatus Methanoperedens sp. | reverse complement strand
CCTCTATTAAAAATTACTCTATTTAAAACATCTCTTTTTTTATTAATAAACATATACTCTACAGAATTTTTTATAACCTTTAAATTGTTCTTATGTATATCTGTTACTCCAAACCAGTTAAGTTTCTCTTTGTTACTTCTAAAATGTGGAGTGAACAGAAATTTTATGCTTCCATAAACATCTGGTGCATAATTATATGATGGTAAACCTTTTTTCAATATATGTTTATTTATAACAATAGGGATGTGAAATCTATTTGCAAGGGATTCATAATTTTTCATTCTACTATCCATTTTTTTCAGTCTTTTTTCAAAATCTTCCTCTGATAATTTATCTGGCTCTTCTTTCTGAACAAATAATGCATAGAGATGCCCTTTCAGTTTCATAATTTTTACAATAAATTCCAGTTCTTCTTCCGATCTTTCAAAATGCGCCGAATCCAGCATTATATTATAATCCATACTCCTTACAATGTCAGTTAAGTCAAAATTGCATTTTTCGCAATTGAATTTGTTAGAGCGAATAGTATTTCGCTTTTCACAGTTAGGACAAGTAATCATTATACCAGCAGATCCATCACCATCAAATATTCCAGCTAACAATGCATTTTTTTGGGTATCATTTAATTTAGAAACAAGTTGAATGGGAAGCCTTTTTTGAAAGACTTTGAAAAAAGTTTCATTATTTGAAAAAGAATCAAATAATAAGCTTTTTTCAAAAAATAGTTCAACGAAATCAATTGAAAGAGGTACAAAAATCTTAAAGTGCAATTCACTTTCTCTTGTTCCCTCAAAAGCACAATCTTCTAAATTTAGATCTTTAACTCTTTCGAAAAATTGGTTACCTTTAACCCTGAAAATGTAATAATTTTCTTCAGTTCTTGGTAAAATATTATTTTTACATAAAAACAATAACATTGCGATCAGGTCGTCTTTGTTTCCACAAATTAAATATAACGAATCTTTCCGAAGATATTCTTTTAAATTTGCAGCAAAACTCCTAAAATATTCTCCATAACCGATGGACATATCTGTAAATAGGGCTCCAAAAAAGTGCCATTGTATTGGTTTCCATTCTAATGGATTCTTTAACCAATCTATCGGCTTAATCTCAGTATATTTTTCTAAAATTAGCTGTTGGAACCTATCTATATTTACCCCTCCCTCCTCTCCCTACTTGCCCTCAGCAACAACTGCATCTCCGTCCTCGCCACCATCTCCCTCACAGCCTCCACGGCATCTATATTCGCAGAAATGCTCGTAATCCCAAGCTCCACAAGTCTCTTCGCCACCTTCGGATAGCTCCCAGCCTGCCCGCAGATGCTCGTCTTCACGCCTGCCTTATTGCACTCCACAATCACATGCTCGATGAGCTTCATCACAGCCGGGTGCATCTCATTATAAAGATGCGCCACATGCTCATTGTTCCTGTCCACCGCAAGCGTGTACTGCGTTAAATCGTTCGTCCCGAAACTCACGAAATCCAGCCCCTCGGCTATGAACTGGTCGATTATGAGCGCTGCTGCGGGGATTTCCACCATTATCCCTATCTCGGTCTTATTGAAATCAATCCCTCTCTCCTGCATGAACTCCTTGGCGCGGCGAAGCTCCGAAGGATGCTGCACCAATGGAATCATAATGCCCATGTTGTTATAGCCGCGCTTGATTAATTCCTTGAACGCCCTCACCTCAAGCTCGAAATGCTCCGTATCAATCAGGTCGCGCCTGATGCCCCGGTATCCCAGCATCGGATTCGGCTCTATCGGCTCTCCCTCGCCTCCTTCCATCGCCCTGAACTCATCCGTGGGCGCATCAAGCGTCCGCACCCACACAGGTTTTGGATAAAAAGCATCAACAACAGTCTGGATGCGCGAAACAAGCTCTGCGACATACTCATCCGCTTTTCCTTCCTTTATGTACTGCTTGGGGTGTTTTGGAAGACCGAGTATCATGTGCTCGATGCGCAAAAGTCCCACGCCGTCAGCCTGCGTTTCCACGGCGCGCGCAGTTGCTTCGGGAATAGAGACATTCACTTTCACCTCGGTCGCTGTGATTGGTTTTGATTTTGCAAAAGACACAGCAGTTTTATCGGGATGCGCTACCGCAGCAGGCGCCACAGTCTCTTTTCTCCCTTCAAACACAAGCCCCTTCTCGCCATCCACGGTTATCTTCATGCCGTCGGTCAATAACTGGGTTGCTTTCCTTGTTCCCACAACAGCGGGGCAGCCAAGTTCGCGCGATACTATGGCGGCATGGCATGTAAGCCCGCCCTCGTCTGTTACGATTGCTCCAGCGCGCTTCATCGCAGGTACCATGTCAGGCGTTGTCATTACTGCCACAAGTATATCGCCGTTCCTGACCTTGCCAAGTTCGCTGGCGTCAGAGACAAGCTTTGCCTCACCGTATGCGATGCCGGGCGATGCGCCAAGCCCTTCCAGTATAGCTGACGTGGCGACCTTTTCCTTTGGTTCTTTTTTCTTCTTTATAGTGGTAATGGGTCTTGACTGGAGAATAAATATCTCCTTATTCCTTATCGCCCACTCTATGTCCTGCGGTATGCCATACAGTTCTTCCAGGAGGTTTCCGAACTCAACCAGTTTCAATATCTCATCATCATCAAGGACTTTTGCGTTTTTCTTGTCGGAAGGAACAGGAATATCAATGGTTTTGCCGGTCTTCGGGTCTTTTATGTGCATCACGTTTTTAGTGGCAACCTTGCGTTCTTTTATATTCCTTGACTTGTTATCCACAACATAATAATCAGGAGAAACTGCTCCAGATACAACTGTTTCACCAAGTCCCCATGCGCCTTCGATTATGGTGAGAGGCTCACCTGTGGATGGATGGGATGAGAACATGACGCCTGCTTTTTCAGCGTCCACCATCAACTGGACAACCGCGCAGAGGTTAACTTTGTGGTGGTCGAATCCCTGTTTCACGCGGTAATAGATAGCACGCGCGCCATAGAGGGACGCCCAGCATTTCTTGACGGCTTCCATTACGTTTTTCTCTCCTTTAATATTCAGGAAAGTATCCTGCTGACCTGCGAAACTGGCATCGGGCAAATCCTCGGCTGTGGCGCTTGAACGCACAGCCACGAAAGCTTCGTTTCCTTCCCGTTTGCACAGCTCTTTATATTTTGACCTGATGCTCTTTTCAATATCCGCCGGTATCTTTGCCTCCATAATGATTTTTTTTGCGTTTTTCTCTGATTCCCTTAAGATATCGGCATTATCAACATCCACTTCAAGCGAGCTGAAAAGTTCATTGCTTATACCGTTCTCGTCAAGAAACCTCCTGAAAGCCTGCGCTGTCACTGCAAATCCTGTGGGAACGGGCAGTTCAGCCCGCAGCATCTCGCCAAGGCTTGCGCCCTTTCCGCCTACAATCGCTATATCCTCTTTTCCAACCTCTTCAAGCCATACAACCGAATCCTCTGTCATAATTTTTTCTCCTTCAAAGATTTTTGAATTTTAATGAGTTTCTTATCGTAACTTTCAACAGCCACTTTCATGAGGCGCATTGGCATTTCACGCGTAAAGCCGAGTTCTTTTGCGAGATTCTCAAGAAAGTAAACATCGATTTCCTTATGCTGCGCCCTCTCAACCCGTATTGCCTCAATTAAAGTCAGGGCATTAATGAATTTTTTCACAAAACCAAACGTTGGCGTCACACTGCCGTTCTCAATACGGGAAATTGATTCACGGCGCAGGTTCATTAATCCCCCGAGTTCTTCCTGTGATATGCCGTATCTCTTCCTGTATTCACGTATCACTTCCCCGGTGTCCTGGTTGAGGAGCATCTCTCCTGCTACTTCTTTTTGAAAAGTAACCAGCCAGTCGGGCATGTACAGCAGGGTTTTTGATGGTATTTTCAAGTCAATCTCCTGATAAATGTAACTATTATGTCACATTTATTTTCATCGTGAATGTTGTGTGTTTGATATTTATAGTTTTCTAAAGACTGTCATAAAATAACATGATTTATCATGTCACATTACCAGAAACCAAAGTAATATATATTGCATAAATATAAGATATTAACGGAGGTTAAAAATGAAAAAGACATGGCTAATTTGCTTTTTAGTAATAGTTGTGATAATAAGTGGATGTGCAGGACCGAAACCAGTACCGCAACCTGCAACGACTGGAGATATTAAAGGTACTACTGTCGATATTAAAGATTTTGCATTTGATCCTGCAACCGTAACAATCGCCAAAGGAACCATGGTGACATGGATTCAAAAAGATAGTGCGCAGCACACTGTAACTGAAATAAACAACGTCTTCAGTTCAGATACACTGAGCCAGGGGCAGACGTTCAGCTATACCTTTAATGAAGCCGGGACATTTGAATATAGTTGCCATATACATCCGAGTATGCGCGGGAAAGTAATTGTTACATAACATGTCTTATTCCGCTTACACCCCATCGGTATAATGTAGATGCGGGTTTTCCCGCATCATTTTTTTAAGGCAGCACACCGGTTATACCGGAAGTCCCAGAGCCTTTCTCTTTTTGTTGATATGCGCCTCGATTCCGTTTGCTGCTTCAACCATATCAGTCTGGACAGCAAGTTTTCCTCCTGTCAGCCCTTCAATATCCTCGGTGAGGAGTTTCACAAGACGGGGCGCTCCGCCCACCGGAGGCATGGGCGCCACATGGGTATATAGACCAAAAGCCAGGGCAAAGATGGCGTCAATGGTCGCTTTCTGTTCCATGTACTCCGGAGCTGTTACCGCAACCGGAAGCTGCGACGGGTCAACTCCGAGAGCGTCAGCCACTGCTGTCACAAGTAGCGTGATTCTTCCCGTGTCTGTGCATGTTCCAAAGCTAAGCACTGGCGGGATTTTAAGCAATTCGCATACCGCCCTGAGCCCGGGACCTGCCTCCTGCTTCGCCTCAAGCGTGGTAAGACCTCCTACCTGAAGCGCAGCATTGCCGCATCCTGCGCTAAGAACCAGTATATCCCGCTTTATAAGTTCCCTTGCCATTTTCAATGTGTTGATATCCTGACCGCCATCCCGCAGTGTTGTGCAGCTCACAAGTGCCACCACGCCTTTTATAGTTCCTTTCTTGATGACGTCAAGAAGGGTGTCAAGAGTTCCGCCAAGAGCGCCAAGGCATGCTTCTGCCGAGAAACCGATAACAGCGTTTTGCTTCCTGCTTGACTTGTTCGTGACTTTTCCCTTTCGTTTCTTGAAGTTCTCTATTGCCATATCTATAAGATTCTGTGCCTGCTCTGCCACTTTTTCTGGCTTGTACACTATCTGGTCTTTCATTCCCGGGACGTTAACAAGTTTTGAGACTGAAACAAGGGTGGTGTTATACTTATCCTGGTACGCTCCCATTCCCGGAGGCGAACAGTTCATGTCCATTGCAAAAACATCAATGCCGCCTGTTGCAAGTGCTGGTTCGATTGATAACCAGTTACCGGTCATGCCAACAAATACATTATCGATCTCAAACCTCTGGACAAGCTCCTGCCCCGTCTCGATAGAACCAATGATACGAAGCCCTCTGGCTCCTGCATTCTTAGCTTTTTCCTGGTTTTTCGGCTCGTGTGCTGCCTTGATGAGTGCTGCGCCTATGAATGGTTCGTGACCGTTCACGGCTATATTCGCATAAGCAGGGTCTATTATCCCGATATCGACGTTGACCGCATGAGGCTGGGGCGTCCCGAAAAGTACATCCTGCACCATCTCAAGCGGAATCTGGGAGCCGTAGATGCAGGAAATGCCAAGGCGCAAGGCTTTCTTTGCCAGTGAAACGTAATCGCCATCGACATTGGTCTGGGTGCTTGAAACAGCATCCATAATTTCATGAAGAGGTCCTCCAGGCATGATGCCGAGTTTTCTCCACAGTTCTATCCTTGACTTCGGGGCAAAGAGGAGAACATTGGCAAGCTCTTCATCCGAATCCGAATTGATTGCTTCCAGCATAGAATCAGCCACGGTAGGAGCGATAATACTGATACTCTGACCTGTTTTTATTCCCAGCTTCTCTGCAAGACTTCGGAGTTTTGCTTCGTCCTTGATATGGAAAGGCGTTTTTCCCAGGGCAGTTGCTTTGAGGGTTTTTGCCACTTCCTTTGCATGGAAGGTGTATGTAGCGGTTCCCATGGTATTCAGGAAAAGCATGTTCCTCATCGCCATGCCGTCTGCATCAATGCCGCATGCGCCGCGGTCTGCGCCGGATTTTATCCTGCACGGGCCATTGCTGCAAAGCTGGCAGCTTATGCCCTGATCGCAGAACGTGCAGCGTTTTCCCTGGGCGTCAAACCGGTCAAAGGTATTGGTCATGCCGTCTTTATTCAATACACTGTACATTTCTACTACTGATTTATGTGCACTAATTGTTTCCATAATTTCCTCCAATAGGGATTAGTATTCAAGCATGTTCCTATTATGTATAAATTTAATTACTATATGTTATAAGCTAAAATCCAAATTACATTATGATTAATCAAAAAGACTGGATATCTCCAGAAATTACAGGTTGCACATGGATTTTATGAAAACAAAAATGTGCTTTACCTGCTGTAACAAAATTATGAGGCAAACAAATTTTTTATACTTATATGACTTTCAGTGATACCATCATGCGTTCACTTTTCATAGAAAAAAATAAAAATAAATTCCTGCTTTCTATTCTGCTTCTCGCGGTGGCGGTCAGGCTCTGGGTTTTTCCGTTCGTCTTTTTAAATGGCGGCGTAACCCTGCTGGGGGCTGATTCCTATTATCATGCAAGGCGCATTTTAGCAACAGTTGCTCACTTCCCAAGCGCCCTGTCGTTTGATTCATACATCAATTTTCCCTATGGTTCAAGTATCGGCTGGGCGCCGTTATACGACCAGTTTATTGCGCTGATAGCGCTCATAATCGGCATGGGCAAACCCGGTTTATATACAATAGAAGTTACCGCTGCGCTCGTCCCGCTCCTTCTTGGAGTGTTGACTGTATGGCTCGTTTTTTTAATTGCAGAAAAGCTCTTTGATTGGCGCGTCGGGCTTATCAGCGCGGGCATCTTTGCAATAACGCCTGCCCATGTATATGTTTCATTTCTCGGGTATGCAGACCATCATGTCGCAGAGACGTTACTATCTACGGCTGCCTATCTTTTCTTCATTATGGCGCTGAAAAACGCTCAAAAAATTAATATATCCTTTAGCAACTTCAGGAACAACTTATTAAAAAATTCAGTATTGCCCGCGCTTACAGGTATCACGCTTTCGCTCTCAATATTCACATGGAACGGCGCCCCCATCTTTGTCGGGCTTATAGGATTATATATTCCCATACAATTTGTAATCGACAGGAAGTTCGGAAGAAATTCAGACTATCTTATTCTGACAGGAAGCATTGCATTTCTTGTTTCCCTGCTGATTATAACGCCTATTGCCATATCCCAGGACACAGGATTCGATTATAACTCCTCTCTGCCATCCCTGTTCCACGTAGGGTTCCTGGCTGTGTTTTTTTTCCTGTGCGTGCTGCTCGGGTTAATGCAGTATATGCGCTATAAGAAATGGTGGTATAACCCATTGTTGTTGATAATGGTTTTTTTCGCATCGGTCTTCTCACTTCAAACCTTTTACCCCGAATTTTACCAATCCGCCTCCAACGGGTTAAATTACCTTTACGGTGAGGGCATACTTTCCACAATACAGGAAGCAGTGCCTCTTTTCAAATCACAGGCAGGATTATTTACATTAGAAAACGTATGGAGGGCTTTTACACTTAGCTTTTATTTAGCCGTATTATCCCTTGTATATTATATTTATAAGACTGCACGCACAAAATATTCCAATGAAGCCGTATTTTTAATAGTATGGACTTTGATCGTGCTTGCATTGACGGTTTTGCAGAAGCGTTTCATATACCTTCTTGCCGTTAACGTGGCGATATTTTCAGGTTATTTCATTACAATCGTCCTTGAAAGACCGGCGCCTGAACAGTCAACCGCGAAAAAGCTAAAAAGGCAAAAGAAAAACCAATCCGCATCAGGTTTCCTGCCCATCCTGGCAATAATCCTGGTTTTGCTGATGGCTGTCCCGAATATCCTTGTCGTAAAATCTATGGCAACCACCGAAATAGCAGCTCCGGACGCTGATATACGTGAATCATTCAAATGGTTAAGGGACAATTCCGCGCCGACGAGTTATTACGACACACCCGACAAGCCTGCCGAATACGGCGTTATGAGCTGGTGGGATTACGGCAACTGGATTTTGTACATCTCGCGGCGACCTGTAGTGGCAAATAATTTCCAGACCGGAATTGATGATGCCGCACATTTTTTGACCGAGCCGGATGAACAGGCTGCAAACGGGATTCTTGACAAAAGGAAAGTCCGCTTTATAATAACCGATGCGCAGATGCTTAAACTGAAATTCAGCTCTATTGCAATGCTGGCAGGAAAGAACGCGGCTGATTATTATGGGACTTCTGATGATGCGCCGATACGCAGCGTGAATGCTGAAAATAAGAAATTCTTTGCTGCAATGCTTTCACGACTGCATGTTTTTGACGGCGATGGATTGGTTCATTACCGCCTGATTTACGAATCAAATACTACTGCTATCAGGAGCCCGGATATAAAATATATAAAAATTTTTGAGTATGTTCCAGGCGCTATAATATCGGGGAAGGCAAACGATGGGGACATCAAGATAACAG
>JBAQYK010000248.1:0-3894 GCA_049299995.1 Candidatus Methanoperedens sp. | reverse complement strand
CGGCAGCCGCATATAGTACGATAGACCAGATTGATGTAGCGCTTCTGTATCATGCTGATGCAAAACGAGAAATAGCGTTCAGCAAAACCGCGGCTCAATCACTTTCCAGCGCACTGGAGCCGGAAGGTGATATAAGACAGAGATTCGTATCTTCGAACACGCTGAGAGATACTGATATACCATATCTTAGACGAGAACTTGCCGATACATACACGACCCTGAAAAAAGCCTATGGAACAGATACCAGCAAGACAAGCACCACCGAAATACCCGGTTCAACCATCAGATATAATCTCATCAATAACCTGTATATAGTGAGCTTCACCCAACAAAATCTCGTAATAATAGTAGCCGGATTTATAGATACCGAGCAGGCGGAAAAACCTATTGTGGGCACGGCAGACAGGATAAACGATCTCATATATCAGCAGATTTTGATCTATAATGCTGTTAAAGGAGCGACATCATAAGATGAGTATAGCGCTGGTTGAAGCTGAAAAAAGATTAACAGTTCACAGGAGATGGATTGAGAGACACGTGTCCAGAATAAACAAATATTATAATCAAATTCTTATGTTGCGAGGTCAGGAAATTGAGGGATGAAGTATATTCCAGTGTAGGTTATGGTATTGGAGTTTTTGCTGCATTATATGCGGTTGGCAGTCCGTTTTTGGGACCGGGGCTCGGATACCATTGGATTCTGGGGCTTACATTGATAGTTAGTTTGTGGTTATTTTCCTGCTGGCAAAACTATGGGCAGTATGTCCAATTTTCAATTAACAACATATCGAGCTTTCCTGTTATTATCATCCTGCCAAGAGAAATCGAAGATACAAAAACGCAGAGTATTATTATGGCTCCGGTTTTTGCCACTATCCTGGCTGCATTCTGGCTTCCGGTTGTTTATGTATTCGGGTTATTGGTTGAATACTTAAATCCAATTCCTTTACTGGCAAGATATATTCCATTTGTCTTCAGTTCCGTTGAGAATTATACACGAAACATGGGGGTAGGTATAGTTTTAGATATTTTTTCTTACCATGTAACTGGCATATATGCAGTCATGGTGGTTTTTTATGCAGGCATTTTTTTCGGGACATATCTCTACATCCTGCTATCGCAAATTGCATATTATGACCGAAAACTACTGTGGCCGTTATCTAACAGGTTTTTCTCAAGTTTTGAATGGATTCCGGCTGTCAGCGAAAAAGAAGATCTTTACGCTGAAATGATCTCTCTTGTATTCAGCGTTATGCTGCTGGCAAGCATCGTTCTTACTGTATATGATTTCTTACTTGGCGGTATTAATGAATATATAGTGAAATTCACACAAGTCGGTTTTATATAGGTGATATTTTTTGAATACCAGTGAAAATACAGAGACTAAAAGCGCATCAGAAGCGTCACTTCTGTATGAGATTAGAAAAATAGAGCAGAAAACAGCGGAGCTTGAAAGTATTCTAAATAAGATTTATTCTGCTCTTGATATCCGGCTGGGCAGCGATGAAGTAAAACACATACTTGACCTGAAAAAAACACTGGACGAAAGCACAGGATGGGTAAATGATATAAGAAAAAAGAATGAGGATTTGTCTCAATCCATGCAGAATATAAACGAGAAGATATCACGGCTTGAATCGATAAATCAAAAAAATGAAGAAAATATAACATCCCTGCACAGTTATATTCTTAATACGGGACCAACTGTGTACGATCTTGCCGGAATAATAGGTGCCTCGGCACTCATAGCGACATCGATATTTATCTATATGGATGCATGGCAGGTTGTCAGGGCATGGTATTATCCATTGTTATTTGGTATTCTACTTGCGGTTGCGGCAGGTTCCACTCTGCTCGGGCAGCGAAAGATAAAAAAACGCTTATTCAGCGTTAACGCTGCAAGAGGCGATAAGTAATGTGGTTCGGATTCTTGAAATCTAAACACGAGGCGCCAGTGTTATCATCAGAAAGCAGCACGAAAATAAAGAAAAATAATGAAGATGATTCTGAGTTTTTCGCTGCATTAATATCCCCACTGATAACCGACACCAAGGAAAAGAATATTGAATCAAGAACAATTACAGTAAAGAAAAAAGGAGATGCACAGATAATAATCCTGAACAATGACGCAAACACCAAAACCAAGGCTAAAACCAGAGCGAACCTGGATAACCAGCATGAAGTCGAAGACGCGTTTGATATAGTATTATCTTTCCTTGGAAACAGACTTGACCCGATGGCGGCAGGAAAAGAAATTCTTGCGCTTGATCCTTTAGTAGAGAGAATCTTCGTAAGAAAAAGTCTATCCGAACCTATAGAATATCCCATTTTTGATGAAAGTGGAAAAACAAGTCAAACCGCAGTTCTGAAAAATCCTGTGGTTATTGTTGCCAGGAATGGGTTGAGAGCGCTTACAATTGCTAAAAAAGAAGAAACGAAAGCAGCAGATAATATGTATATTCCTATCAGGGTGGAGATGTCTAAAAAACTGAAAGATACGCTGGTAAATAGTTTATACATGCATCCGGCTGTGAAACTTCTTAGAAAAGAAGGCGTAAAAAACCAGATCGGCATTAATCCTGATACAAGGTTAATGGAGATCGTTATTTCGCAGCTTGTATCGGGCTATCCATCTCCGGATATTCATGATATCAAAGTCGGAGAAATGATATATATCTGGCTGGAAGTTATGGATAGGAAATACTACAACAAAATCTTAACCCAGATATATGAAATTATCAATAATTTTGCTATTAAAGAAATGAAAAGTGATAGCGGTGATTTCGAACTTCAGATCGAGGTTAAACCTGCCGTATTCATGACCAAGATGGAGATAGGTGGAGAACTGTGCAGTCAAATCTTACTCAACGGCACGGGATGTTTATTTACATCTTGTCAGGGAACAAATAAAGTTATGCTGCCAGCTGGAAGAATGAGTGAAATCGCCAGTATGGGCATTGTATTAAAACCAAATTTGGATACGTGATTAGAATGGTACTCAGCAGCACAATGGATTATTTAAAATGGATCGACGAGAAGACAAAACCAGGGATATCATGGTTACTCAATAGTATAGAGACAAATAGAAAAATAAATCCCAAAATTCCAGAAATGACTATTGCCAGGAACATTGCCGCCCGCAGTTCTATTGGATGCGGACTGGTGCGAAGAGGTGGAAATACAAACATAAACGATATTGTTTTAACAATATCAGAAGCGAATAAACGCTTCAGGGATGCTGCAGGGCAGAACCATACAAGTAAACAAAACAATAAAAACGTTATTCGCAACATTGAAATTCGCGGCATTATAACCGACGTCAGCGGATTTATGATTATCAGCAGGTGCGGGAATTGTGGGCGGGAGATGAATACAACTAAAAACATCTGCAGTAAATGCAGTGGTGAGGCGACAACCAGAATAATGGTATTCGGTGAAATTTCCGATTATACTGGTGCGATGCCTTTCATTGGAGAGGACAGGGTGGCTGAAATAATACTGGCTGCCCATCCATCACAAATTGCCGGGAGCATCAATAACATACAGCGCGGGTTCTTGTTCACATTTAAACACCATTTTAAAGATGCTTATATATCCGCACCCATATCCGTCAATCCATTATCTTTACTCAGAAGCGTTGTAAATCCAGATTATGCCAGGGCTTTGATCGGACTGCCCATACATGCGGCTGGAAATATCGAACAGATGAATGGACTTAAGGTCATGAAGGTATTCTGGTTTGAAACTGTAACCTATCAAGAAGAAATTGCTGTTATTAGCAAACAGCAGGAAGTATTACGGGAAGCAAAAAATCCTTTAATAATGAGAAGATTGGAATGCCTGAAAAAAATGTGATGAAAAAGAGACGTAAAAACTGGAGAAAAGATGATCTAC
>JBAQYK010000247.1:0-7867 GCA_049299995.1 Candidatus Methanoperedens sp. | reverse complement strand
ATAATTAAGTCTGTGGCAATTGACACCACAAACTATATTTGATTTGATAATGATTTGAAGTTAAGTGAGTCCTATGACTGATAATGATAATAAAAATATTGGCGATGAATTTGTTGAAGAAGATGAGAATGTAAAAAGTGAAGAGGAGAATGCATTGGAAGGATTATTTGACCTGGTCCTGCCTCCCGGAGTTCCCCTGAAAATGATTTCGGAAGTGCAGGAGAAATTCAATCTGGAGCTCATAACACGCAAATGTACAGTAAAAACAATAGATGTAGAATCGGATAATCTTCTCGTATTACGAGGGGAACTTGATTCGGTAAACAATGCACACGATTATATTTATGAAAAATTAAGTGCAAAATATAAATATAAAAGATAAATCTTTTTTTCTAAAAAATTTTCATTAATAGAATTTGATAAAGATACAGGGGAATAATACCCCTGAGATCTATAATCTTAAAACAGGCGCTCTTTGCCAATAGGTCTTGTGGCTCCTGTTCCACCGCAATTTGTGCATGGGATACCAGGCATCATATAACCTCTTCCCTTGCACCACTGGCATTTCCGTGTTGAGTCGACAACTTCAACTTTTCCTTTTCCATCGCAAACTATGCATGTCTTGTCCTGGTGTTTACCTGTACCATCACAATATCTGCATGTTACAAGTCCTGGAACTTTGGGTGCTCTTTTTACTTCTGCTTTTGCTTCTGCCATATTAAATCACATCGCTATGAATATTAAACTATGATATATGTTTTTCCTTTTTAATCGTATATCCCAAAAAAATAAGAAAAGTAGGCATTTAGCCTACTTAACAATGTTTACTTTGCCGGGATAACGAATGCTCTCTCACCAGCGCAGCGGTCCCACTCTCTGAGTGCCGCCTTGCCGAATGCTCCTCTTGGGTCTGCGAAGTCAAAGTTGATCAAGTCATCTGCGAAGCAGGTCTTGACCAATGGGTTGACGCAGAATGCATCCTTGCCAGCGTGAGCTGCGCAAATTACTGAGGTGTATCCACCCTGGTGACCTACGTTCATTGCGTAGTTGGGGTAGTTTGCGCCTCTGCATTCGCCTATGCAGCCTTCGTCTGAGGCAATTGAGAACACGTTTGTTGCACCGCACTGATCCTGCAGGTCATACCCGTAGAATCCAAGTCTTCCGTGAGCCTCTTTGTGGAGGTACATGGACAGGTACCATGCAGATAGACCGGCCTGGCTGTGGCCTGTTGCCAGAGCTGTTGCGCCGCCTGCTGCGATGGAAACGACTGTTGCGCGCTGTGAACCACCGAAGTGGTCTTCCAGTGTTGTCGGGTACTTCTCGTATGCTTCAAGACCGTACAGTGTTGTTTCTGTAGCGATATCTTTTACGGTTTCGATGGTGGCTTTTGCCTTTCCATTTCCGCCGTATTTCTTTGCTGCATAGTCGTTGCCCCAGTACAGGAAGTCGTCGACGATATCATTGGTGTATGCTGGTGTTGCATACATTGTGAAACCGACGCCGCCTGACATGTAGCCGCCGAGCCAGATCTGGTCATACAGCATTGTGGCTGCGCTTGCAGTCTGCAATACTACATTGACTGGATCCTCTGGGGCCTTTCTGTTGGTCTGGACGATATCTGCCATATGACCGAAGGATAATCCTCCTGGTTCATTTGGTCCACGAGCTCTGCGTGCCGGGATCATATCACCCATTTCGACAAGTCCTGCGTGTTTGGCTGTGAATGCAAGTTCTCCGACTGCTGCTTCACCGGCGCACATATGATATGCGCTGATAAAGGTCATACCGACCTGCATTGCCATCCAGCGGCTTGTGCCTGGTCCATCTTCCGTTCTTGTGACGATGGTTGGGATGTGTACTGCCTGCCAGGAGGTCTTGCCCATTGTTGCCTTAATCTGTTTTGCCTGGTTGTCAGGGAATTCGTTGTCAATGTTGATAACGAACTGTTTATCTACTTCATCCTGAAGGGTTTCATCACCAGTGAATATCTTCACATAGCAGTCATCTACTAATGCCGGGTGAGTCTCAACCATGTGTTCCTGGACAATTGCTGCGCCAGGCATTGCGTGGTTCAAAACTTCGAGATAGTAGTTGATTGTTTCTGGGGTGATCTCTTTGCCCAATCTCTTCTCAAGAGTCTCATGTGCAAGGTCAAGACCTACGACGCATGTTCTCCTGATATCGTCCCATTCCTGCTGCATTGCTGCATTGTTGACGAAGTGAAGGTCGTCACCATCGCATACGATATCTGTTCCAGATATTGTATATGGGGTCAACTGTCTCTGACCCATGGGTATACCTGCTAAGTGCAGCTTGGGGTCATATGCCTGCAATCCTCTCTTCTTGGTGATTGCCGCTCCGCACTTTGCCATTTCTACCTTTCTTGGGTTCTGCTGATAGCCAAGTCTGAGGTATTTGGTCTTCTTATCGGTTATCTTTGCTTTTGCTGTGGAGCCGCATTTGTTTGATCCCCATTCTTTTGCGTACTTTGTTTCCATTGATTTCTTGAATCTTGGTTCTGCCATTTGAATCACCTCACGCCTTTGGGACGAACCCATATTTGGTTCTTAATTCCCAGACTTTCTGAACATGTTCAACAACTTCCTTGTCACTTCTGAAGGATACGTTGTCCACTCTATAGAAGGTGGTTCTCTTGGCTGCTTCGGACTCGCTCATTGGTTTGCCAAGGTTGACTTTTCTGTCAATTGGTACGCCGACCTGATCCTTGTCACTTACAATGACTCCGCCTTCCAGTCTGCGCCTGTCCAGCATGTCGAACATTGTTCCATCTTCCTGTAATCTGAGGGAGTGTCCGTGAACTGTACAGCCTCTAAGACCTGCAAGACCCCAGTCTGTCATCTCGGTTTCTGCCTGTCTCTTGGTGTACTCTTCCATATCTCTCTCTCTCATTTCGTTGACCTGTCTGCCTGACAATGTGCCTGGGTCAACTCCTCTGAAATTGATTGCTGCATGGTACGATCTCCAGTATGGTACTGATGGAGCATTGTACATGGAGTCAGAGAACTGTGCGTATCTGATCCTGTCGCCTGCTGCTGCGCCTGGTGTTGGTGTAACAGCTTCTCTTACCGGGCATGCTGGCTCACCCATCTCTGAAAGTGGTGGGTGTGTGCTCGGGTAGTCTGAACCTGGTGCTCTGTGACCAAGTAATGCGGTTAAGTCCTCATCAGAGATATCACGAAGTTTCTCTACGTTATCTGACATGTGTTTTCTTCTATTCTTAGCAACTGAGGTGTTGCCAGGATAATATTGTGGTTTATATGCCATATTTTTTCCTCCTAATTGATTTGAATCGGTTCTTTCTGCTCCTTGAATAAACTGATCATTTCTCTTCCCCTGATGAAATTATACAGAGGTTACTATCTGCGCTTGCATGCGGGTCTATAAGGCCAAGCATTCGTTCATCTTCAAGATTGATACTTTCATCAGTCTTGCTCTTGAATCCATACTTCCCATAATCAACCAAAGTAGCTTTCTTCTTGATGAAGAAACCTTGCTTGAATTCAAAGGAAAATGGCAACGCTCGCTCGCACGCTTTTCTTAGTTCTTCCCTTGAACTCTCATCTTCTACTTCGACAATTATCTCGCCCACCATAACATGCAATTCAAATGCAACATCCCCAACATGGATTACTTCCATATTTGGATGGTTAACATCTGACCCGGTTCCAGGTCCACATGTGACCTTCCTGGGCAGATTTTTTCCGGCTACGATCATTCGTATTACGCCTTTTACCTGATCGATCTCATTTAAGAGCTTTTCAGCAGTCTGAGGCTGTAATAATCTACACGGAAATACTTTGATCTGAATCGGTTTACCCGGTATTGAAGCAGCTCTTACCATTCAATTCTCCGATTTATACGGCTCCTGCTACTGCCTTGATTGGCTCTCTGAATTCATCTACTGAGCTGAAGACATCTCCTACTAATCCGGATGTCTTTGCCGGGCTGTAGATCTGAACGCCTGCGTCAAGAGCAACTGCTGCTGCTACGCAAGGAACTGCAAGACCCTTTGAGTGTCTGGTAACGACGTGGTTGCCGTTGAAGACTCCTGGTCCACCGCCTCCATAAATGGAGTGTGAGAAGAAGGAGAATCCGACTGCTGCGCCCTGTACTTTACCAAAGTCGCATCCTGGAAGTGAAGTTTCCTTTTCAATGAGGTCGTTGAAGTACAGCAATACTGCTGATACTGACTGTGGGGCTCTCATTGCACCGCAGTTGATGAGTGTTGCAACAAGTGTGCCTGCTGCACAATATGCATTCCACATTCCAACGTCGTTGGTCTTATAGGTAGTATAGCCAGATGCGAATTTCTTATCTGCGCTGATTACCTTGTCTGCAATTGCCTTTTCAACACATGCATGGACAGCTGAACCGATGGTTCCAGTCTTGCCTAATGCTTTTACTGATCCATACACCATGTTGTTTGCGTTTAAGCCCTGGTGTGAGAATGCCAGTAATCTGTGTCTCTCCTGGTTACCGATTGCGTCTCCCATTTCAAAGACACCGGTGTTCTCAAGGATTGAGCACAGCGCTGCTGTGTTCATAGCATTGCTCTTGCATGTTGCTGCAAGGTGGTTTGCCATGACGTTTCTTAATGTATAGCCAAAGCCTTCATCTTTCTGTGGGATTTCGACAATTGACTTTACGTTTCCACCGACCATATCAAGTGTCTGTGGGTACTGTCCCCAGACGGCTGATTTGATGGTTGGTGCATCGAACATACCGATGTTGAACTGGCTTATGATTGCCTGTGTTGTTGCTGATGCTGCGCAGGTCAATGATGATACATATTCTGCTGCTACATCGATCCTTACTGATGGAACCTGGACGATCAGTTGTTTTCCGCCATTTAATGCTTTTACAACTGTGTCATCGCCGCTGTCAACTTTTACCATATCCGCAACTGCGGCCTGGATTTTTGCAGCGTTCTTTACGATGTCTAACTTCATTTCTCTGCCTGGGATCTTTCTGCCTTTGCCACCTATTGCAGATGTTGCTAAGGTTTTCTCGATTCCTGCTAAGTCAACGGCTGCTGTTCGCTTGATACCGGTGACTATATTTTTGATAGCGGCATTTCTCATTGGGCTTATGGCATTGATGTCCACGCCTGATTTGAGTTTTGCTCCTCTGTCGCTATATAGGTCTATTTTGTCAGTCACGTTTATTTACCTCCTAATTTTTTATTTTCTGTCTGTACTATTTTTTGAAACGCTGATGTTGCTAAATGTTTTCGCTGTCAATATAAAAAAACAATGTAGTACAGACATAGCTACATCTATGTGATTAGAATTAGATTTTATCCCGCACATGTACGGGATTAAAAATTCTTTAATTTAGCAGCAAAGCTCCTTCCGAACTCCACGCACTTCCCAAGCTCCTCCTCCGTAGGCTGCCACTTGAATTTAATACCTTCCTGCAATATTTTTATCTTCGCTTTCTCAAGAGTCTCCTCGATGAGCTTCACGTTCTCCCCGCTCCAGCCATAAGACCCAAAAGCAGCGCCAACCTTGTTCTTGAATTTCAATCCCTTCAAATCCTCAAGTATCGGCTTAATCGTGGGCAGGAGACCATTATTTAATGCGGGTGAGCCTATAATGATTCCCTTGGTTTTGAAAACCTCTGTAAGCACATCGTTGCGGTCGCTCACTGCCATGTTGAACAGCTTGAACTTCACGCCTTCTTTCGAAAGCCCCTCTGCTATCGCCTGCGCCATCTTTTCAGTGGCGTTCCACATGGTATCGTATATTATAACAGCAGAGCCGTCGTTGCCCCCGGATGCCCATTCATAATATTTATTCACGATTTGCAGCGGGTCTTTCCTCCAGATAATCCCGTGGCTTGGCGCGATGATATCCACAGGTATGTTCAGTTTCTTGAATTCATCGATTTTCCTGATAACAAGGTCGGAAAAAGGCGTGAGGATGTTTGCATAGAATTTTATGGCTTCCTGGTACACTTCTATCATATCCACTTCATCATTAAAGCGCCCCGAAGAAGCGTAATGCTGACCGAAGGCGTCATTTGGCATCAGGATATTCTTGCCTGTAAGATACGTGAACATGCTGTCTGGCCAGTGGAGCATGGGAGCGGTAACGAATACAAGACTGTTTTCCCCGAGGCTTATGCTATCGCCTGTTTTTACGACCTTGAAATTCCAGTCCTGGTGGTAATGTTTGGGAATGCTTTCTCTTCCCTTATCCGAGACTACAACTGTTGCATTGGGGATGAGCTTCATCAATTCGGGAAGCCCGCCTGAGTGGTCAACCTCGGCATGGTTGGCTATCACGTAATCAATTTTACCGACATCGATTATTTTCTTTATGTTCTCTATCATCTGGTTGGAATAAGGACTCCATACCGTATCGACAAGAGCTATTTTTTCATCGATTATCAGGTAAGCATTGTACGTACTGCCCCTGTGCGTTGAATATTCATGACCGTGAAACTTCTTTATGTTCCAGTCAACGATTCCGACCCAGTACACGCCTTTTTTTAATTCTACGACCATTTTATCACACTCCGTTTGTCTATTGATTCCTGTTTGGTTTTGATTCTATTAAATGCTTCTTACAGCCCCTATCGCCTTATTTCTGTCAGGCAAACTGAAAAACTGTACTTTTTCATCGATTAAAGTTACAGGCACTGAATACGGGGTCTTATTCGGTGCATTTCACATCTGTCGAGTGGCATTTCGGACATCGCTGACCTGCGCCTATCCCTTTGAACATCTTTCCACAGTGATTGCACACATATTCATGCGGTTCCATGCCGCCTTCAAGCTCTATTCCGAACGAATCTCCTACGCTGCACATATTGCCTCCTTATTTCTTTATTTTACACGCTAACAGTGAACCAACCCTCCTGCATAATTCAAGTTCCTCTTCACCTGGCATCCTCTTTATGTTCAAATCCTTTATCATTTCCACGCCATATGATGCCAGTTTATTGTTAATACCCTGTGTGGCTTCAAAGCTCCAGCCATAAGAACCGAAAGCAAGACCGACTTTTCCGGCTAACTCGATATCTGCAAGATTATTCAGGAATTTTTTGACCGTGGGCATCATGGCATGGTTATAATTCGGGGAACCGATGGCGATAGCATCCGCACCATTAAGGTCATTCTTGTCTGCTTCATTTACGTTTTTCAGCAAAGTCTCTATGCCATCCGCTCTTGCGCCTTCCTCTATTGCCACTGCCATTCTCTCTGTATTATTAGCACTGGTACCGTATATTATAACAAGTTTTGGCATGCTCCCACAAAATATAATTATCATTCGTGGTATTTCTACTTTTTCTATGAGAAAAAAAGCATGCTTAATAATGGATACAGTAATCAATAGAACAAAGATGATAGACCCTGTTAACAACTTTCAAATCCCGGATGAATGGATTGCAAGAGTAAAAATCCCACTTGGAGAACTCAAAGCGCGCATATCCAGCGGACGTTACGTCCTCCTTTCAGACGGCTCCTTATTACGGCGGGGTTACACCACGGGAACCACTGCTGCGGCTGCGGCAAAAGCGGCAGTCCAGTCATTGAAAAAAGATGTGTCTGAAATATCCGTTCCAACCCCAATCGGGATACGTGCAGCGCTTCCTGTCAAAGCGTCGCATGGGAAAGCTTCTGCAATCAAAGAGCCGGGAGACCATGCATCCGATGTTACAGGAGGAATTGAAATTATCGCAGAAGCCAGGGAATATGAGACTATTGTAATAAAAGCCGGCGCCGGCATAGGTTCTAAAAAAGGCAGTCCTGCTATCAATCCTTCCCCGATGCGGCAGATAGAGGAGGCAATAAAAGAGGCGCTGGCTGAGACTGGATTAAAGGGCGCGCATGTCACTATTT
>JBAQYK010000246.1:0-2093 GCA_049299995.1 Candidatus Methanoperedens sp. | reverse complement strand
GAGGTCTATGTCGTACTGGAAAGCAGGTCTGATGTCGCCCGGCGGGGTTATCTCGATTTTTTTGGTGGCGGCTCCGCAGGCGCAGTTTTTCCCGAGTACGGGGAGGTTGCAGGTTTGGCACCAGTATAGCAGAAGTTCACCGAGGTAATGGGGCATGTTTTTCTCTCTCTGTGGTGATAGTATTTATATGATATTGAATGGCGAACCCGTCTATCCTGAATGCTTGATGCATAAGAATATTTTATAGGCGTGCGTATTTCAGTGCATGGAGCTATCCGATACGCTGAAAAAATTAAAAAACAACGAGATAAGTCTTGAAGAGGCGGAGCGGCAGCTTAGGATAACAAATTTTGAATTATTATCGGATATTGCCAGGGTAGATATCCACCGGGCAAAGAGAGTGGGTATTCCGGAAGCTGTTTTAGCTGATTGCAAGACATGTGATGAAGTGGCATCCATAGTTAGAGTTCATTTAAAGAACGAAGGACGGGCTATCGTAACCAGGGCCGGGGAAGAGAACTTTGAAGCGTTGAAGACTTTAGCCAAAGAGACAGGGGCGAAAATAAAATGGCATGCACGCGCAAGAATTGTTATTCTGGGCAATCCTATCGCAAGAACCGGGGGAAAAGTCGGCGTTATTTCAGCGGGTACTGCGGATATCCCGGTTGCAGATGAAGCAAAGGTGATAGCAGAGGAAATGGGCTGCGCTGTTACAGCCATATATGATGTTGGAGTGGCAGGAATTCACAGGTTATTTCCTGAATTAACCAGACTCATCGAGGAAGGCGTTGATGCCATTGTGGTTGCGGCGGGACGTGAAGGTACGCTCCCTGCAATAGTATCGGGACTTGTTGATGTACCGGTTATCGGGGTTCCGGTGTCGACAGGATACGGCGCAGGCGGGAAAGGCGAGGCTGCGCTTCTATCCATGCTCCAGTCATGTTCTGTTCTAACAGTAGTGAATATCGATGCAGGTTTTGTAGCCGGCGCATTCGCGGCACGGATAGCTAATCTGGCTGCAAAACACAGAACGCAAAAAGCACACTGAATCATATCGTTTAACAGTATAACATATTCCAAATATCATTTAAAAAGCGAAGATTATTTATAGGGTTAATTTGCATATATTGTTATTGTTAATTGTATTAATGTACGATGTGATGTATCGCATATACAATGTAAAAATAAAGAGGTAGAATTATATGAGAATTCGAGTAGTAAGCTCTAAAGAAGAAATCAATTCACTTGGAACAGGAGAAAAAATAATTCATCTTGCATTCAGACCATCAAACAAAGACATATTCGCATTAGTGCAGGCATGCCCCGGTGTGAAAGCAATACACGTACCAGGTTCGTATATTAAGACAATATCGAACTCAACAATAATGTTTCTGGAAATGCAGGGTATTGCACTTCTGGAAGGTGATGTATGGGGGCACAGGAAAGATATTAACGAATATTCCGAGGTAAAACCCGCGGTATTCGAGAGAATGGAAGAACTCAAAAAGGAAGGATTATCCGAGTCTGCCATACTTGACAGGCTGGGAAGGGAAACTCGCCTCAGCAAGGATTTATTAAAATTCCTGTTAAAGGAAAAGTCAAAGAAGAAATAAGAACTCTTTTTTTTATTTTTTATTTTTCGTATTTTACAGTTGGCATTTTTTTCTGTATCTCATCCAGCAACTGCTCATCGCTCTTGCCTTCGGTAGCTATTCCGAGTTCCTTTGCCATTTGTTTTATTTTTGAGGACTTTTCCGGTGGGCTTTCTTTAACTGATTTCTCAACATCCTTTAATTCGAGTTCGGATTCACGCTGTGCTTTCTTAAACTCGCCTGTCGCCTTGCCCAGCGATTTTGCAAGTTCCGGAATCTTGCTTGCGCCGAACAAAATTATTACAACCAGTACTATTAGTATTATCTCTGTTGTTCCTATCATACTATATACTCGCTTTTCTTGCAGGTAAAGTTTCCCCTGATTTAACTTTCAAACGTATTTCTTCAACAAGCTGTTCAGTAGTTTTATTCTGAGCATCCAAACCCATTTCTATCGCTAAATTATGAATTTTTGTATCCTTATCATTTAATGGCTTATCC
>JBAQYK010000245.1:0-8880 GCA_049299995.1 Candidatus Methanoperedens sp. | reverse complement strand
ACCGCACCGTAAGACCGTGGTCTTTTGCATAGTCAAGCACATCGAGAGCGCATGATGTAGCCTCTTCAAATGTCTTATGATACTTGTATTTCAGGTGTAAATCAGATGTTGCAATAAAAATACTCACCAAGTCAACATCACAGCGAAGCGCAACATCCACATCTTTAGCTACTGACCTGGCAAGGCAGCATACCCTGGCATCAAGACCGAGATGCGCAATCTCGCGAACCGTAGCCTCCTCTGCAGGTGAAACTACGGGGAATCCAGCCTCAATTACCTCAACGCCAATGCTATCAAGTTTTTCTGCGATGTCGATTTTCTCTTCAGTGGTGAAAGCCACTCCCGGAGTCTGTTCGCCATCTCGTAGCGTGACATCGCATATTTCTATATCTTTGGGTTTTGATTTGATGTACTGCATCAGGGTGTTTTTTGAGTAGTTGCCCATATCAATCAGGTTTCATTAACCACGTTTAATCATTACTTATATCTTTCCTTTTTCTGTGAAAAAATATTTATGGTTTTACCAAAAGAAAGCCCCGGGAGGGATTTGAACCCTCGACCTCGTCCTTACCAAGGACGCGCTATACCCCTAAGCCACCGAGGCGCGCTTTCGTTCATAAACTTCAATATCGCAACGGGCCCGGAGGGATTCGAACCCTCGACATCCGGGTTAGAAGCCCGGCGCTATATCCAAGCTAAGCCACGAGCCCAGCGCGGAAGTCCAAGATGTTTTGTTTATTTAAAAAGCTTTGTGAATCAGACACCGTATTCTTTTTTCAGGGAATCGATTTCAGGCAATAAGATATAATCCAGTGATGTGCCCTTTGCCTCTCTAATCTGCATAGCATCAATGATTTCAGAATATTTCCCTCCTGCAAGTCCGTTGGCAATGAGCGCCGCGCCCTGGGCTGCTTCCTTCACGTTTTTGACAGGAAAGCCTTCAAGTCTTCTTACCGGGAGCTCCAGCCGCTTTTTTAACTCATAAAAAATACCTTCAGCTCTTGAAATCCTCCCCGATACAAGGAGCTCCTGCGGCTTCACGGATACCGTAAGCTGCAGGACATCTTTAACCGCGCTTTCAATATACGCATTCAAAGCATCCCTGTTTCCCATCAAATCATCAGGAGTTTTTGCAAGCGTCGCGACGCCACCCCTGAAAATAAGTTCCTTATTAAACCCTCCTAAAAGATAGGCAAGCTCCGCATCCATTCCTCCAAGCGACAGGAAGCCGATATTTCCCGTGCTTCCGCCAATCCCATCCACGATTTTTCCCTCCTTTACTGCAACAGCGGCGGTGTATCCAAACCCCATTTCCAGCAATATGAACGACGTTTCCCTGAAATCCTTATTATACCTCAATGCCTGGTCACGAATCCCGAGTGCTACGCAGCAAAGCTTATCCGCAGTTCCCATATCGATTTTATTCAGCTTCCGAAAGTTCGGGACTGTGGGAAGATGTATAACGCCGGGGATGAAAAAGACAGGGAGTTTTTTTTGTTTCATTCGGTTTATTGACGCGCGCATGCCGAGCGTACTTTTTTTCCTATCTTCTTTTTTGATGAGCGACATAAGGAACAACTCCCTCTCGCCTATGTCATCGATGGAGGTCACAGGGATGCCGAAACCTGAAGGTCCTACAACGAGGTCGGCTGCATTATCCGTTATGATGTCCGCGAGCAGTCCTGAATCCCTGATAATATCCTCTGTCGGAACCGAGGTATCCAGAATCACTGTATCTTCTTCCAGACCGCAGAAATCAAAGCTTTTTGTTCCCGGATCTATGCCGATTACCCTGACCATATCCACAAGTTGTCATGCGGGCTCATTAAGGTTTATATTTTATTTTTGCATAGTTTTTTATCTATTGCTATTATTACAGGGATATCATGCAGGCTGAAGTATATGATAAGGTTCGTGTAGAAACCCAAGGCGCCGTGTATGAAGGAACTCTCATGCCTTCACAGACAGACAGGATAGTCCTGAAACTGAAAAACGGTTATAACATCGGAATAAAACATGATTCAGCGTCCATAACCCTGCTTGAAAAAAAAGAAGTAAAAAAGATTTCCGAGCCTGTTTCCAAACCTCATCAAAAGAAAAAATCCCTTCCAAACATCTCCATCCTCTCGACAGGCGGGACTATCGCAAGCAAAATAGACTACCGCACAGGCGCCGTGACCTCGCAGTTCTCAGCCGAGGACATCCTGCGCGCCATCCCTGAACTTGAGGAAATAGCAAATTACAACTGCCGCATGATTTACAGCATCCTCAGCGAAAACATGCGCCCATCCTACTGGGTGGAGCTTGCGCGCGCCGTGTACGAGGAAATCAAGAACGGCGCAGAGGGTATCATAATCACGCATGGCACAGATACAATGATGTACACCGCAGCTGCGCTCTCGTTCATGATCGAGACTCCGGTTCCCATAGTCCTCGTGGGTTCACAGCGAAGCGCGGACAGACCGAGCAGCGACAATGCCATGAACGCGATATGTGCCGCAGTCGTGGCTACAAGCGACATCGCCGAGGTCTGTGTGGTGATGCACGGCGGAACAAGCGACGATTTCTGCCACATCCACAGGGGAACGAAGGTAAGGAAGATGCATACCTCGCGCAGGGATGCCTTCCAGTCCATAAATGCAAAACCCTTAGGGTGCGTGGAATACCCCTCGCGCAAGATAAAAACAATGTCCCCCTGTACAAAACGGGGAGAAAAAAAGCTTGCACTTCATGATAAACTTGAATCCAAATGCGCCCTGATAAAATACGCTACCGGCGCAAGCAGCGAATCACTGCTGTTCCACAGCGGCGCGGGATATAAAGGCATAGTTATTGAGGGGACAGGTCTCGGTCACGTCTCGACCGAATGGATTCCGCTTATCAGGAATGCCGTGGAAGCAGGCATACCGGTAGTCATGACCTCGCAGTGCGTCAACGGCAGGGTTTGCGACCGCGTGTACGATACCGGAAGGGACATACTCAGGGCAGGAGCAATCGAAGGCGAAGACATGCTCTCCGAAGTGGCGCTTGTTAAACTCATGTGGGCGCTCGGGCAGACTGCGGATGTCGGAAAAGTGAAAGAAATGATGCGTACAAGTATTGCAGGTGAAATAACACGCAGCACCTGCATATCATAACTTATGATGATGATAATTATAATTATTTATACCTAATAATATAAGCGTAAATATTAAATACTATTAAATCCATCATGAATATTGTTGTAGGATTAGGCGCCTAATGCCTTTAGTACCCTCAGTCTCCTTCGACCCATCGTTTTTATTAGGCGTCTAATCTCTACTCCTATTGATTTTTGAATTTTTCTAAAACCCTGATTTTTTTTATTTCAGTAAAAGGGTAGTTACCGGTTTCGTCTTTTTCTGCGGATTTTACCATGTCCCATATCGTTAACAGCGCCACGCTTACCCCATGAAGCGCTTCCATTTCCACCCCTGTTTTTCCTGCTGATTTTACTTCTACCGTTGCTTTGATGGTTTCCTTATTTATCTCAAATCGAACATCGATGCTCGCTACAGGAATCTGATGGCACATTGGTATCACGGAAGAGGTGTTCTTGACCGCCATAATAGCAGCGATGCGCGCCGTTTCAAGCACTTCCCCCTTTACTATTTTCTTGCTTTTGATTGCTTCTATGGTTTCTGGTTTTAATTGTATCTCCCCGACAGCTACAGCGCGCCTTGTCACATCTCTTTTATCGCTGATGTCAACCATCCTCGCCCTATCCTCCTGAATGTGTGAAAACGTGTTCAATCTATCATCGCCTTCGGGATATAATCGATAACATCCGTTGCAAGAAGACCGTATCCGAATTCTGCAAACGCCATATCCCCGGCATCTCCGTTAATGAATGCAGCGGCACATGCAGCTTCAAAGGCATCGTGCTTTGCAAAGAGAGCGCCTGTCAAGCCTGCAAGCACATCTCCTGTGCCGCCCACGGTCATGCCTGCGTTTCCTGTCCTGTTGGCTCGAACCTCGATGCCGTCTGAGATTATATCAACTGCGCCTTTTAATAAAACTGTAACATGGTTTTTTTTGGCAAAATTCCTGATGAATTCAACTTTTTCTTTTTGGTCAAAAGGTACTTCGACGCCGGATAATCGTTTCATTTCACCTGCATGGGGAGTAATGATTATGTTCTTATTGAGCAGCGAAAGCAAGTCTGGTAAGAGGGCATCGGCATCAATCACGGCTTTCCTGCATAACGGGACTATTTTTTTAACAGCAGCAAGCGTCTCGTTCGCAGTCCCAAGACCCATGCCCATGACGACCACATCATGTTTCCCAATTAGCTCCGAAATAACAGGAATATCGTCTTCTGTCAGCCTTTCGCCTGAAAGCGCGCGCACAATCAGGTTTGGGGAGAACGAAGCTATTATATCGGAAACGCTGCGCGGCGCTGCCACGGTAACGATATCCGCGCCGCCCCGCAGCGCGCCGAGAGCAGCCAGCGCGGGCGCGCCCGAATATGCGCCGCCCCCGATTACAAGTACCCTTCCGGCATCGACTTTATGGCTTTCAGCAGGTCATTTCAGAAATGGTTTGATGTCTCCAGGTCCTACAAAGAATTCCGCTTCCATGGGGATGCCGATATCAACAACCCGGACTTCACCAGTATATTCTGGCGCGGCGTTTGAAAGCATACCTGCTTTCATTTTATGGAATGTAAGGGTCAGTCCGGCATGAACGGATTTCTCAAACTCGCCCCCGTCCGGGTCAAATCCCGAAGGTACATCCACCGAGATGACAAAAGCGCCCGAATCGTTAATGAGGTCAATGGCGGTGGATTCAGGCTCATGGATTTTCCCTTTTATGCCTGTCCCGAAAATCCCATCGATGATTACATCTGCATTTTTTATCAGCGCGCGGTCAAATGCTGCTGAATCCGTAACTTCAATCAAGGGAGTGGATGTTTTTTCAAGCGCATTCCAGTTATGCACCGCCTCTTTTGTTTTCAGCTCTTCTTTTTTTACGATAAGAATAACTGTAATGTCGTAACCGCCAAGATGTCGCGCCGCTACGAATGCGTCTCCCCCGTTATTTCCCCTGCCGGCAATGATTACAACCCTGCCTGAGTTAATCTTCTCTTTAACGGCACGGGCAACGGCAGCGCCTGCATTTTCCATAAGCTGGAGGCGCTTTATCCCGAGGTATTCGCAGTTGGCGTCGATGGCTGCCATGCGAGATGAGGTGAGTGATTGCATAATTGGTAATTTCACCCGCGAACACTTATAATTTATTAAACTGTTAAGGGATATAATGAAATATGATTCGTTCATATTCAGCGTTTGTGGAGTATTAAATGTCTCAATTGCCCCAACAACATATTCATGCATCCCATCTAAAGCGCGCCCGCACCATCGCCGACTACCAGTTCGGCAGCGGCGCAGGCGAGGCTCTTTTCCAGGATAACGTGGAATTCCAGCTTTCAACAACAAAAAGAATCCGCCAGATTCTGCTCGATAATAACCGCATAGCTACGGTCAGGGCAAAGGACGGCATGCTGACGTTGAGCATCATGGGCGCGGGGAAGCTCCATGCTTTTATAAAATATCCCGGTCACAGGGTCGTAGTTAATAGCGACGCTGCGCCCTTCGTGGCAAAAGGCAAGACCGCTTTTGCGCGGCATGTAGTGACTGCCGACCCTGAGATAAGGGCTGGCGAGGAAGTTCTTGTTGTGGATGAGAACGAACGCCTGCTTGCAACGGGGAAGGCTGTGCTTTCTGCACTTGAGATGCTTTCATTTAAAAAAGGCATTGCCGTGGATGTGAGGAACGGGATAGAGGGCAGGGACAAGGCAGATAGTGAGTAAAATTTATTACCCCCGGTTATCTACACCAATGGTAAATATTATATATAGTAATGTTGTATTATGCCCCGGTGAAGTTTAATGAGTCACGTCATCGGATTGAAATGCAGGGAATGCGGCGCCGAGTACCCTGCGGTTATCCAGAATACCTGTTATGAGTGCTTCGGTCCTCTTGAAGTCAATTACGACTGGGATTACATTTCTAATCATATCAGCAAAGAAAAAATCGCGGCAGGTCCAAAATCCATATGGAGATACGCAGACCTCCTGCCCCTTGAATCCGAAAAACGCATCGACCTCGGCGCGGGTTTCAATAAACTTCATCATGCAGACCGGCTTGGCGCGGCGCTCGGTCTGGATGACCTCTATATCCTTGACGAATCCGTGAATCCCACCAACTCCTTCAAAGACAGGGTAACGTCAGTGGCTATTTCAAAAGCAATCGAATTCGATGTCAAAGCCGTGGGATGCGCAAGCACAGGCAACCTCGCGGCAGCCGTGGGCGCGCATGCTGCAAAAGCCGGACTTCCTGCTTATATTTTCATCCCTGCCACAATCGAGCTTGGAAAGATTGTCCAGATGCTCATCTATGGTCCTAATGTGATAGCTGTGGAAGGCACGTACGACGATGCCAACCGCCTCGCAAGCGAGGTGGCGGATTCACATCCCGACTGGGCTTTTGTGAACATCAACATCCGTCCCTATTATACCGAAGGTTCAAAGACGCTGGCGTATGAGACAGCTGAGCAGTTAAAATGGGAAGTCCCTGACCATGTCGTAGTACCCATGGCAAGCGGGGCGCTGCTATGTGCAATCTCGCGCGGTTACAAGGAACTGGAGCGCATTGGTCTCGTGGACAATGCCGATGTGAAAATCTCAGGCTCTCAGCCCCTTAACTGTTCACCCATATCATGCGCAGTCCAGAAGAATAGCGAGGTAGTTCCTGTCAGGAACTATGAGACTGTGGCGCACAGCCTTGCAATAGGCAACCCGGCAGACGGCTACTATGCCAAGAAGACAATCCTGGATTCAGGAGGGTATGCTGCCACGCCCACAGACACTGAAATCATCGAGGCTATCCATCTTCTCGCACGAACAGAGGGCATATTCACAGAACCTGCCGGCGGTACCACCATCGCGGGTTTAAAGAAACTCGTTGAAAGCGGGCATATCCAGCCCGACGAGCGGGTAGTGGTATATGTTACAGGAAACGGTCTTAAGGCGCAGGACACGCTGCTCAAATCATTGCAGCGCCCGCCTGTTATTAAACCCATGCTGAGCGAGTTTGAGAAACTCACCACACCAAAACTTGAGATTTATAAGCATTCGGCTATTACTGCATAAAGGTGATATAAAATGGTAAAAATAAGATTTTCTTCTGCACTGAGCAATGTTACACATGCACGCGAAACGACCCTGGAACTTGGAGATACCACGGTAAAAGCCGTGCTTGATAAGTTGATAGAGCAATTCGGTCCTGATTTTGAGAAACGGATTCTTGACAAGGGGGAAGTAAGGCGGTTTGTCAACCTGTATGTGAATGGCGAGGATATAAGGCACTTAAACGGTTTAGCCAGTCCTGTGAAGGATGCAGACGAAATCTCGATACTGCCTGCCGTGAGCGGCGGGTAAATTATACTAAAATCTCTTCCATTGCATTACTGACCCCGAGCGCCACGCCCTCAACTTCAATCCCGCCCTTCCCCTTTGCACCGTCTCCCACGACGTAAAGGTTGCATAGAGGCGTCCTGTTCCCGATATCGCTTCCCGAAGACGCCCTGTTAACAGGCCAGCCATTGGAATAGGATTGGATTAACAAAACCTCGTACTTTTTGCCAGGGAACAGTTTTCTCAAATCAAGAAGCCCGAGAGCTATTTCCTTATTCAAATCATCCGAAATGACAGCCTGGTGCGACATTATAAGATGCTTTCCCGACGGTGCAAGAGCCGGGTCAGCGTTCGTCACTTCATTTATCCCGTTTATTCTTTCTGAATAGGGTGTGAAAAAAACACCGCTGTGACCTATTAGCGGTTCATCAGAGGAAAGGCATATCTTGATTCCTTTCGATGGTCTGACTTTTTGTATTCTCTCTAAATAAACTTCATCCCTGCACTCAAACATCCTGCTTGTTTCAAGATGCCCGATATCGCTTATAACAATGTCTGCATCGATTGTTTTTCCATTTACGCTTATTCCTTTTGCCCCGTCTTTATCCGTGATTATTCTTTCAACCCGGGAGAGTGTATGTATCCTGCTGCCGTTTGAGTTGATGACATCTACAAGCGCGCCTGTCACAGCTCCGCAGCCGCCCACCGGAATTCCAGAACCTTTGTATAGATACATATTATCGATGATTTCCAGCATTTCCCGCGCTGGAACGTCTTTTGCCTGAAGGCTTAATGACCAGCCGCAGAAGGAATCCGCAAGCCTTAGCAGGAATTCATCATCAAAGTATTTTATGACCCAATCCCTGAAAGAGATGTTACTTTTTGGCTTGAATTTCAGCGAGCAGGCAAGTATCGTCCCGAGCTTCACGCGTTTTGTAAGAGAAAGCCCTTTCCTGAAATCATGGAACTCAATGGTCTCTCCTGTATCCTTCATGATGACAGCCATTGGGTTTGAATCTATGATTTCCACAGCAGCGCCAATCTCACGAAGCATCTGCGCAAGATGTCCCCGCGAGCCGTGGGGTATCATGTGAAGCGCGCCCGTACTCAGCTTGAAACCTTTATATTCAAGATTGGTAAACCTGCCGCCGATGAAAGGTAATCGCTCGAAAATCTCAACTTCGTGTCCTGCTTTTGAAAGCTTTGCCCCTGCGAGCAAGCCGCCAAGACCCGCGCCGATGATTACTGCCTTCATCACTCCTCCGTGATAGCACTGACAGGGCAATACCTGACGCATGTACCGCATTCAACACATTTTTCATTCATCGAAGCGCGCCCGAATACAATTATTGCATCGTAAGGGCAATAAGCAGCGCACTGTCCGCAGCCCACGCATTGTTTACCGACCTTCATAAAGGGTTACGCCCCTTTATGACGGATAGGGG